>JAGBFZ010000202.1 GCA_018110855.1 Oscillospiraceae bacterium | reverse complement strand
TGAGCTGACATTTGACGACAAAAAAGAAAGGGCGGTTAGATTAGGGGAATACATAATCGATAATAAAGCTACTGTTCGGGCTGCTGCAAAGGCTTTCGGGATAAGCAAGTCTACTGTTCATAAAGACCTTACCGAAAAACTGCCTCACATCAGCGCCTCGCTGTTTCCGGAGGTGAAGAAGGTACTTGAGACAAATAAGAGAGAGCGTCATATCCGAGGAGGAATGGCAACAAAGCACAAATATGAGGAAATGAATAAAAGCAGAAATTGAATAAGTGCTTATGTCCCTGATTTGAAGAGATAATTTCGGATCAGGGACAGAATATGAACAACAGTTTCATACTGAAAATAAATTAAAATAATTATTATAAAAATGTTAAATATGAGATTTCCCTATTCCTATGAAAATGAAAATGTGCTATAATATACAGTAAACACGCCGAGGAAAAATAATTGTAAAGGGACAGGCTTTCTGTCTTATCGTACCACAGGGGCTTCGGTGAAGTTAACTTTTCAGCACAGATAAATAGGAGAGCATGAAAGAGATGAGTGATTTCATTAAGGCTAAGAGGGCCGCTTTGAACAAGTATTTTGAACGTATGAACGATATGCAGCGGGAGGCTGTCTTTGCTTTGAACGGACCCGTGCTTATTCTTGCGGGAGCAGGAAGCGGAAAGACAACTGTTCTGGTAAACCGTATCGCAAATATGATCCTTTTCGGAAACGCTTACGCTGATGAAAGAAGCTATGCGTCCCTTTCCGATGATGATATGAAATTTCTTGAAGGCTATAACGGAGACAGATCAGAGGACACTGTTTCCCGTCTTGCGGATATTGTTTCCGTGGATCCCGTGAAGCCATGGAATATCCTTGCCATCACATTTACCAACAAGGCTGCAAATGAGCTGAAGCAGAGACTTTCGGATATGCTCGGAGAGGAATTGGGAAGCAGGATTAACGCTTCTACATTCCATTCTGCCTGCGTTCGTATTCTTCGCAGAGAGATCGAAAAGCTGGGCTATTCAAGCAGCTTTACCATTTATGACAGTGATGACAGCCAGCGCCTTATCAAAACCAGCATGGAGGCTCTTGATATCTCCGACAAGGCGATACATCCCAAGGCTGTGGCTTCTGTGATATCCGCCTGCAAGGATAAGCTCATTACTCCCGAGGAATTTGAAGCCGAGGCAGCTGGTGATTACAAGAAGCTCACTGTTTCAAAGATATATAAGGAATATCAGTCCCGTCTGAAAAGTGCGGACGCGCTGGATTTTGACGATATTATCATGCTTACAGTGCGTCTTTTCGAGGAGGAGCCTGATGTCCTTGAGCATTACCGCAATCTGTACAAATATATAATGGTGGACGAGTATCAGGATACTAATATGGCTCAGTACCGCCTTGTCTCGCTTCTTGCTGATAAATACAGAAATCTCTGTGTTGTGGGTGATGACGATCAGTCTATTTACCGTTTCAGAGGTGCGACTATCGAGAATATCCTCTCCTTTGAGGATCAGTTTGAGAACTGCAAGACCATCAAGCTGGAGCAGAATTACCGCTCAACTCAGATGATACTTGACGCAGCAAATTCTGTTATCTCAAATAATACGGGCAGAAAGAGCAAAGCTCTCTGGACAGATATAAAAAGCGGCGACAAGATCACCGTTTACAAGGCATCCGATGAGTCTGCCGAATCAAAATATGCTGCAAACATTATCCTTGACGGCGTAAAGAATGGCAGGTCATATAAGGATTTTGCGATACTTTATAGAATGAACGCACAGTCCAACTCCCTTGAAAAGGCATTCACAAGCAGCGGAATACCCTATCGTGTTATCGGCGGAATGAGATTCTACGACCGCAAGGAGATAAAGGATATTATCGCTTACCTTTCCGTTATAAATAATCCAAACGATATGCTCAGATTCAAGAGGATAGTAAATGAGCCTAAGAGGGGCATCGGTGACAGCACTCTTTCCATGATCGAGCAGATATCCATCGATCTCAAGCGTTCTCCTGTGGAGGTTATGAGTGAATCAGAGTCCTTGGCGCCTTTGAGCAAAAAATCTTCTTCACTTATTAAAACTGCGGAGATGTTCAAAGCCTTTGAGGCTGCGGCAAAGGAGCAGACCCTTGAGGAGCTTTTCGATACTGTAGTTGATAAATCGGGCTATGGTGCAATGCTAAGAGCTCAGGGCGAAGAGGGGCTTGCCCGTCTTGAGAATATCGAGGAGCTTAAATCAAATATTGTTTCTTTTATGGAGGATAAGGCAGAAGCGGGAGAGCCTGCTGAGCTTTCGGATTTCCTTGAGGAGATATCCCTGTTCACCGATGTGGATAAGCTGGACGCAGACGCTGACGCTGTATGCATGATGACCATGCATTCCGCAAAGGGACTTGAATTTCCCGTTGTGTTCATTGTGGGCATGGAGGACGGTATTTTCCCCGGACTTCGCAGCATTGACGATCCCGATGATCTTGAAGAAGAACGACGCCTTGCATATGTGGGCATTACCCGTGCCAAGGAAAAGCTGTATATTACTCATGCACAGCAGAGAATGTTATTCGGCTCCACTCAGCGGAATTTCCAGTCCAGATTCATCAAGGAGATCGACAAGGACTGCATTGAGCGCATTGACGGCACTGTTAAGACCACAAAGAAAGCCGATGACGGAATTACCGCTCCCGTTCATGCATATACGCTCCAGAGCCAGCTTGCCAGCAAGAAGATCGAGGCAGCTAAAAAATCCGCTGCGGCTGAGTTTGCGGTGGGTGACAGGGTAAAGCACAACACCTTCGGGGAAGGTACGATAATATCGATGAAGCCTATGGGTAACGATCATCTGCTTGAGATCGCATTTGATACTGTGGGTACAAAGAAGATAATGGCTAATTTTGCAAAGATCGTGAAAATATCCTGATAAATGATCCAAGCTGCTTCCGAATAATTCTCGGGAGCAGCTTGTGTTTAATCAGAAGGAGTGTGGGCAGTGCCAAGGGCAATAATATTTATCGGTGTTCAGGCAAGCGGAAAAACAAGCTATTACAAAGCATATTTCAGCGGTTATGAGCATATCTGCCTTGACGAGCTGAAAACACGGCACAGGGAATCCGAGCTTCTCAATAAGTGTATAATTTCGGGCAGAGACTTTGTTTCCGACAATACAAATCCGCTTCCCGAGGACAGGAAAAGATACATTGATATGGCTTCATCCGCAGGCTTTGAGATAATTGGATATTATTTCAGCTCCGAAATTGAAAAATGTATTGAGCGGAACAGGTGCAGGACAGGGAATAGCAGAGTTCCCGACATCGCTGTTGCTTCCACACATAAAAAGCTTGTCATACCGTCAATGTCGGAGGGCTTTGACAGGCTGTATTACGTTAAACTTACAGAAAACGGCTTTATCACTGAGGAATGGAGGGCGGACAATGGAATTTGATGCATTTGACAAAAAAATGAGAGCATATGAACGCTCCCTTGACAGCTTCATAGCTCCCGAATTATATCTTTGCGCCCGCCTTGACGGACGGGGCTTTTCACGTTTAACGGAACAGAAATTCAAAAAGCCTTACGATGAGCTTTTTTATAATTACATGACGGATACCGTCAGGCATCTCATGTCCTGCGGATTTAATATAATTGCGGGATATACTCAGAGTGATGAGATATCCTTGCTTTTTCACCCCTGTGACAATACATATAATCATAAGACACGAAAGCTGATATCTGTTCTTGCCGGTGAGGCAAGCGGATTTTTTTCATTGAAGCTGGGCGCTCCTGTGTCATTTGACTGCCGCCTGATACCAATGAAGGATAAAAATGAGGTCAAGGATTATTTTTCGTGGAGACAGACCGATCTTCTGAGAAATTCTCTTGACTCCTGCTGTTATTATGCGCTGCTCGGTGACGGTATGGATTATCTTTCCGCCACAAAAATGCTTGAGGGAAGGGATGTTCCTTTCAAGACCGAGTTTTTATCCAATTACGGCATTGATTATAATTCACTTCCGTCATGGCAGAGATATGGTGCTGTTCTTCATTTTGACAGGACAGAGCGGACGGGAATAAACCGTAAAACAGGAGAGACTGTCAGATTTTTCCGACGGGAGCTTATCCTGTCCGAAAACCTCCCCGCAGGCGAAAAATTCGGTGAATACATTTTATCACTTATGGACGGCGCTCTTTCCCGAGCATAAACATCATCTCAGCCACTGCCGCTTCGGCTGTCATATCGCCGCCCGAAATAACCCCAAGCCTTGCGGCATTTACACCGACCTCATATATGCTCATATCAACGCCCTCATGAAGGCACTGGGATATGAGCATTATTTTTATTCCCTTTTTTATTGCCTCGGAAATATTTTCAAGGAGACGCTTCGGAATACCGCCAATGCCGTAGCCTTCCAACACAATTCCTATGATACCCTTTTCCGATGCATATCCGAAAATGCTGCCGTCTGTGGACGGTGTGAGCTTTATAAGCATTATCCGTTCATCAAAATTGTCATTAAAGAAATAGTTACCCGATCTCTGTGATGCGTTTTTATATTCTATCCCGTTTTCCGAAACTGTTCCCGCATATTCGCCCGAACTGATAAAGGCATTGTCTTTTTTTGTGTATTCCTTGTGAGCCATGTCACCGCGGATAAGCTTGTCTCCGAAAAGGAGATATACACCCGAAAGCCTGCCCTCCGCCGCAGCCATAATGGAATTAAATAGATTTGCCTTACCATCGGAATCCTCGGAGTAAAAGGGTCTTTGCGCTCCTGTAATTATTACGGGAACAGGGGCATTTTCAAGCATTTTCCGAAGCATTGCGGAGGTATATGCCATGGTGTCCGTGCCATGGGTTATGACGATCCCGTCAAATCCTTCATTTATTGCCTTATCGGCGGCGATGCCTATTTTTCTTATATCATTGCAGGAAATGTCTGAGCTGTCGATGTTCATGATACATTCGGGGGAAATTTCCGCTCCCGTTTCGGGTATGTGCAGGAGCATATCCATCATCTGCGGCTCGGCGGCGGCAGGGGACAGTCCGTTTTCCGTTGGAATGCAGGATATTGTGCCGCCTGTGGAGAGCCATTTTATCTTTTTCATTTTGATCATTCCTAACATATTATTCATGCTATTATTTTACCACAAAATCGCACACTTGTAAATGTAATATTTACCTCGGTGCGGTAAACAATAGCCATGAGGTGATTTAACATGGATAAAAAGAACAAAATGAGACTCCTCGGCGGTGCTGCGGGGGTTGCAAACGGATTTTTTGGCTCGGGGGGCGGGATTATCGCAGTTCCTATGCTGAAAAGAAACGGCTTTGAAACAAAGAAAGCCCATGCAGGCTCCCTTGCTCTGACACTGCCCTTGTCCGCAGTTTCCGCTCTGTTTTATCTGGAAAACGGCAGCCTTGATTATATGAGCGCGGTAAAGCTTATTCCCTTCGGGCTGGCGGGAGCGGCGATAGGCGCATTATTGATGAAAAGGATACCTGTAAGGCTGCTGTCGGGAATATTCGGTGCGCTGCTCATTGCCGCAGGGATAAGGAATCTTCTGTTATGACGCTGATAACATGGATAGCCGCCTTCATCACAGGGCTTCTTGCTTCTCTGGGAGTGGGCGGAGGAATGGTGCTTATTGTCTGGCTCACGGCGGTAATGGGTATGCCTCAGCTTGAGGCTCAGGGGATAAATCTTATTTTCTTTCTTCCCATTGCACTGCTGTCGGTGATTATTCACCGTAAAAACGGACTTATCCCGTTCAGGGAGCTTGTTCCTGCTCTGATAACGGGAATTTTGGGAGCGGCGGCAGGCTGTTATGGTGCAAGACTTATAGGTTCTGAGCTTCTGGGAAAGATTTTCGCAGGCTTTATCCTTATTATCGGGATAAAGGAGCTTTTTTCGGCTCTTTTCGGCAATAATCGGGAATAGGACTTGCTTTTGATGCTGCGTTGTGCTATAATTATATAACATGGATAAAGCACGTCTTTTGAAAGGAATGTTTCCGATAAATGAATACAAAAAAGCGAGATAAATATAAAAGACTAATAATGGGTCTTATATCTATGGTGCTGATAGCCTTTCTTTTAGGCTCATATGCATATGTATGGCTCACCCATTATAATATTAAGCTTGAAAACTCCCGTATTCAGGCGGATTTCTTCGGATGGAAGGGAAACCTGCTCATATTCGGAGTTTATCTTATCCTTATCTTTCTTTTCTCTCGCATATACAACGGCTTCAGAATAGGACTTCTTCGGGTTTCGGATATAATCTATTCCCAATCACTTTCAACGCTTTTTATAAATGCCATAACATATTTGCAGATCAGTCTTTTAGAGCGTGCAGTGGCAGATCTTCTTCCCATGGTCATCATTACGCTCGTTGATATTGCTTTCATTTTTCTTTGGGCATATCTTGGAAACAGACTTTATTCAAAACTTTATGCTCCGAAAAAAATGATAATAATCTACGGAAGCAGGCAGGCGGTCCCGCTGGTGGAAAAAATGAGCAGGCGGGAGGACAGGTTTATGATCTGCCAGTCGGTGAGCTGCGATGAGGATACTGAGACTATAACCGAGCTTATTGATTCCTTTGACGCTGTTATCATCTGTGATGTTCCCAGCGAGAGAAAAAATGATATCCTTAAAATATGCTTTGAACGTTCTAAGCGGACTTATATCACTCCCAAGCTTTCCGATATAATTATTCGAGGAGCGGAGCAGATCCATTTATTTGATACCCCGCTGCTTGTATGCAGAAATTCGGGACTTTCCGCAGAGGAGCTTATTATTAAAAGAGCGCTGGATCTTGCGGTTTCTCTTGTGGGATTCGTACTCACTCTGCCCATTATGCTTGTGACAGCAGTCTGCATCAAGCTATATGACGGAGGCCCTGTTTTCTATACTCAGGAGCGGCTTACCAAGGACGGCAGGATATTCAAGGTTTATAAATTCCGCAGCATGAGAACAGATGCCGAAAGTGACGGAGTTGCACGTCTTGCGGGGGAGAATGATGACAGGATAACCCCTGTGGGTAAGATCATCCGAAAGGTAAGAATTGATGAGCTGCCACAGATACTTAATGTTTTAAAGGGGGATATGTCAATTGTGGGGCCCCGCCCCGAGCGGCCCGAGCTTGCTGCGGAAAACGAGAAAACAATGCCCGAATTTCGCTACAGGCTCAAGGTCAAGGCAGGTCTTACAGGTTATGCTCAGGTCCTCGGAAAATACAATACCACTCCTTACGACAAGCTGCGCCTTGATCTGATGTACATTGAGCAGTATTCCATTCTGCTGGACCTGAAGCTTATACTTATGACAATTAAGATACTTTTTATCCCCGAAAGCACTGAGGGCGTCAAAGAGGTCAAGGAGGAAAAGTCAGCCTAAGCTCTTGATTTCCGAGATGAGCTTATATGCAAGCCTGTTCAGACCGTCAAAATCTGCGGCGGAGATGTAATGCTCCTCGATCTTGTCGTGAATGGTCTTGGCATCGATAAGGGCGGCGGCGGATTCCTTCAGAAATTCCGCACATGCTTTTTTGCCGAATTTTATTCTCTGTTTGACGGAGGCTTCTCCTATTATCTCGCTTGAGTAGAAGCGTCTGAAGTTTATCTGCTTGTCATATGCTTCAAGAGACAGGTTGTTTATGCAGGTTGACGCGATAAAATGTATATTCAGCTCGGGAACGCTCAGATATTCGATGAATCGTCTTTGGCTCAGATAACATTCGCTGATATGAACATCATAGCCCTTTCCCGAGATCTTTTCTGCAGCGGCGGATAGAAATGCTGCTGCAGCAACGATATTATCATCACTTAAAAGAAAGATTTTTCCGCTTTCGGGAGTAAAAACGGAGTAGCCGTTCATGGTGATGGCAGCTCTCTGCTTCCTGTAAATATGTCCTGCAGTATCGCTTTCTTTTTTTGGAATGACCCGCTTGATGAATTTTTCTGTGAATGAGGATAGTTTGCTTTTATTAAGAGCTGAGCCTGCGGAGCCTTCGATATCCTCGATGACTGATGCCG
Source organism: Oscillospiraceae bacterium (assembly GCA_018110855.1). Taxonomy (GTDB): domain Bacteria; phylum Bacillota; class Clostridia; order Oscillospirales; family Ruminococcaceae; genus Huintestinicola. Next base: position 3,423 of record JAGBFZ010000202.1, on the reverse strand, counting down.
CTGCGCCAAGACACAGACGGCAGCGTTTGTGACATTCTCCGTATTCGTCTGTAAGGCTGATGACTTCGTCTTTTGCTGAACGGAGCTTCTGCGTTTCGATATATGCGCCAAGATCTACGATGCACTCCACTGCTTTCGGATAAACGGGATCAATACAGTGTGGAGCTGTTCCGTCGATTATGAGAGCCTTGCTTTCGGGGAGATAAACTGCGTCAAGGGAATAGGGGTCGGCGGAACAGTGATATATCTCCTGAGGCTTTTCGCTGAATGCCTCGCTGATTTTTTTCATAAGGGTGGATTTTCCGCTTCCCGCTGTGCCCTTGAAGATATAGACAGTGTTGCTTTTGTCCCCCAGAAGCTCTGATATGGGCGTTAGAAAGCCCGATGGCGAGGACGAGCCTAAATAATAGTGTTCGTGTGACATAATATCCCTCCATGATAATTTCTGACCGAAAAAGCGGTCGGTGATAATATTTTATGCATTTTTCTCCGATTGTTGAAAGAAAGGTGAGCTGTAATGGATATTTCTGAAATTATTAGCATGGCTGTGAGCTATGACAGGGGAGACCCAAGACGTATTAATCACTTTATGAAGGTGTATGCCTACGCACGTTTTATTGGCATGGAAGAGCAGCTTTCCGAGCGGGAGCTGGATATTCTTGAAGCGGCGGCGGTACTGCACGATATCGGAATACATAACGCAGAAAAGCTTCACGGCTCCTCCGACGGAAAGTTTCAGGAGCTTGAGGGACCTGCCGCTGCCGCAGATATTCTTTCCGAACTGGGAGCGGACGAGGAGTTTATTCAGAGGGTATGCAATATGGTGGGGCGTCATCACACCTATCATGGGATAGATTCTCTTCCTTTGCAGATACTTATTGAAGCGGATTTTCTTGTTAACATCTATGAGGACAATATGTCCGACAGTGCGGTATCATCGGTTAAAAGCAGAATATTCCGTACAAATTCAGGGTTAAGGCTTCTTGAGCAGATATATGAAGAAAAATATACAATTTAGCATTTAATTGAGTATGATGCTTTCAAAATGCACAAAAAAAACATTTATCAATTTGGATTTGTGTTATTATTGCTAAAAAATCTGTGAAATTTTGTGTAAAAAATGAATTGATTATTTAATTGTTATGGTGTATAATTAAAACAAACTCAGAGAAACATTACATTCTCTTTGATTAACCAAACACACTATCCTCTCTTAAAATCTTTCCATAAAAGGCAGTCACTGTTTTTTCGGTGGCTGCTTTTTATTTGTTTTCTCTTTCGATTTATTTTTATATTGAAAAATTTATATTGATAAGGGTAAAATTATATCATTATGTGAATGAGGAGCAGATAAAATGAAGTATAAGATCATTTTTCTTGATATTGACGGAACTCTTACCGACAGCAGAAAGCTTATTACCGAAAATACAAGAAGAACGCTTATGAAGGCGTCCGACAATGGGCTTATAATTGCAATTGCTTCGGGACGTCCCGAGCCCGGGCTTGCCTATGCGGCGGGGGAGCTGGAGCTTTCCTCAAGAGGGGGATATATCCTTCCGTTTAACGGAGGACTTATCAAAAATGTCTCCACAGGGGAGATCATTTCTTCAAATACCATTTCACGGGAGGCTCTGGAAACTGCATATTCTGTTGCAGAAGAGTTCGGGATAGGCATCATCACCTACAAGGAGGGTGACATTATCGCTGCTCACCGCCGTGATCAGTACGTTGACCTTGAATCAAGGATAAACGGTATGCCCATAAGGATAACGGATAATTTCCTTGAGGATATTGCTCATGCTCCCGTAAAATGCCTGCTGACGGGTGATCCTGAGATCGCTGAAAAAGCCGAGAAACGTCTTGCCGAACTGCTTTCGGGAAAGGCAAACGTATTCCGTTCGGAGCCGTTTTTTGTGGAGGTGGTCCCGAACGGTATCGACAAGGCGGAATCAATAAAGGCTCTTATCGGCAGGCTTGACATAACCCGTGAGGAGGTCATTGCCTGCGGAGACGGCTTCAATGATGTTTCTATGATAAAATATGCGGGGCTCGGTGTGGCAATGTCTAACGGATGTGATGCTGCAAAGGAAGCGGCAGATTATATTGCTCCCTCAAACGATGAGGATGGAATAGTAGACGTTATCGAAAAATTCGTACTGTAAAAATGTAAAAATTCTATTGCAATTTCTGTGCAGATGGTGTATAATATGAGTTGAACGCTAAATTTATCAAATGAGAAAGGCGGATGTTTAATTATGTTAGAGGAAATCATTTCCACTGTGGGAAAATATGCCGATGAAAAGATCAAGATATCCAAGGGACTTCTTATTCTCCTGACTGTTGGTGCTTTTGTTGTGGGTATTTTCACAGGAGTTGCCGTTTCTAAGCTCACAAGCGGCAGAAAGGCTGTGTGCAAATGCTCCTCGGGAGAGGATTTTGACGCAGACGAATATGTCCGCAATCTCAGCTTTGATGACGAAGAATAATTGCAAAGGAAATCGGTAATATGAAATTAGGTATGGTTGGTCTTCCGAATGTCGGAAAAAGTACGCTTTTTAACGCTCTTACAAATGCAGGCGCAGAGTCCGCAAATTATCCCTTCTGCACCATCGAGCCCAATGTGGGAATTGTTTCCGTTCCCGACAGCCGTCTTGACAAGCTGAAAGAGATGTACGAGCCTGACAAATTCACTCCTGCTACCCTTGAATTTGTGGATATTGCAGGTCTTGTAAAGGGTGCGTCCAAGGGTGAGGGACTGGGAAACAAGTTCCTTGCAAATATCCGTGAGGTGGACGCTATCGTTCATGTTGTCCGCTGCTTCGAGGATCAGAATATTATCCATGTTGACGGAAATATCGACCCGCAGAGGGATATTGAGACAATTGATCTTGAGCTTATTTTTTCCGATATAGAGCTGCTTGAAAGACGTATCGACCGCACAAAAAAGCTGATCAAGGGCGACAAGAAATATCAGATCGAGCTTGATTTTCTCGAAGCACTGAAGGCTCACCTTGAGGAGGGTCATTCCGCACGTTCCTTCGGATTTACCGAGGAGCAGAGCGAGATCATAAAGACCACTCCGCTGCTTTCCGCAAAGCCTGTTATTTATGCGGCAAATCTCAGCGAGGAGGATTTCAAGAACAATATTGAGACCTCCGTTCATTACAAGACTGTCTGCGATATCGCAAAGCGTGAGAATGCGGCTGTTTTGCCCATCTGCGCTCAGCTTGAGGCAGAGATTTCCGATATGAGCGACGAGGACAAGGAGATGTTCCTTTCCGAGCTGGGTCTTGAAGTTTCGGGTCTTGACAGGATAATCAAGGAGGGCTATTCTCTTCTTGGTCTTATTTCCTATCTTACCGCAGGTAAGCCCGAGGTTAGAGCATGGACTATTATTAAGGGAACAAAGGCTCCTCAGGCTGC
>JAGBFZ010000023.1 GCA_018110855.1 Oscillospiraceae bacterium | reverse complement strand
TGGCAAGGGTGTTCCCTGCCTTATCGCTGTTGAGCAGGATGCAACAGGCGACGCTCAGGATATTGGTCTTGCATACGCTCTCGGTATCGGCGGCGCAAGAGCAGGTGTTCTCGAGACTACATTCAGAACTGAGACCGAGACTGACCTCTTCGGTGAGCAGGCTGTTCTCTGCGGCGGTGTTTGCGCTCTTATGCAGGCAGGCTTCGAGACTCTCGTTGAGGCAGGCTACGATCCTAGAAATGCTTACTTTGAGTGCATTCACGAGATGAAGCTCATTGTTGACCTTATCTATCAGTCCGGCTTTGCAGGCATGAGATATTCCATCTCCAACACAGCTGAGTACGGCGATTATGTAACAGGTCCCAAGATCGTTACTGAGGAGACCAAGAAGGCTATGAAGAAGGTTCTTGCAGATATTCAGGACGGTACATTTGCTAAGGAATTCCTCCTCGATATGTCTCCCGCAGGCAGACAGGTTCACTTCAAGGCTATGCGCAAGCTCCATGCAGAACATCCCTCCGAGGTTGTGGGCGAAGAGATCCGCAAGCTCTACAGCTGGAACGGCGAGGACAAGCTTATCAACAACTGATATTACTGTAATAAATAGTATTTTCGGGCTGCATGGGTTATACCGTGCAGCCTTTTTCACGCTGCTCCCCTCCCCCTGCATAGGATATTACGGAGGGATATGCATGAATTCCACTGAGCTTATTTTATCCATAACCGCCGCAGCTGCTGCAATTGCCGCAGATATCCCCGATAATGCTCAGCTTGCGGTGGCAGCCGCCGCTTTCGTTCAGCTCGGAGATACTCTTGCAGTCATTGCGGCGCAGCGAGACCTTTGCGGTGATACACAGAAATAAAAAAGCTGCTTTCCGAGATTTCATACTCAGAAAGCAGCTTAAATTATTTATGATATAACTCAGTGAGGAATAATGCTCAAAAGAACGCCTGCGGCAACGGCAGAGCCGATAACACCTGCAACATTGGGTCCCATAGCGTGCATGAGCAGGAAATTTGTGGGATCGGCTTCCGCACCAACCTTCTGAGACTGTCTTGCAGCCATAGGAACGGCAGACACACCTGCGGAACCGATAAGAGGATTGACCTTTCCACCTGTTACAAGACACATGATCTTTCCGAAAAGAACTCCTGCGGCTGTTCCCACGCTGAATGCGATAACGCCGAGAACAATTACCTTGACAAAGTCCCATGAAATAACGTTCTGTGCAACTGTGGTAGCTCCAACGGATATTCCGAGGAAAATGGTAATAATGTTCATAAGCTCATTCTGAGCTGTTTTGCAGAGACGGTCAACCACTCCGCTCTCCTTAAAGAGGTTTCCGAGCATAAGCATTCCAACAAGAGGAGCAGCAGAGGGAACAAGCAGAGCAATAATAACTGTAACAGCAATGGGGAAGATGATCTTCTCTGTTTTGGAAACGGTTCTGAGCTGAGCCATTCTGATCTTGCGCTCCTTTTCGGTAGTGAGGAGACGCATGATAGGGGGCTGGATAAGGGGAACAAGAGCCATATAAGTATATGCCGCAAGAGCGATAGTACCTGTGCTGACATTGCATTTATCATTTAAAAGCTGACTTGATACATAGATGGCAGTAGGACCATCTGCGCCGCCGATGATAGCAATTGAGCCTGCTTCCACAGCACTCAAGCCAAGAGCAGCAGCACCGATAAATGTAAGGAAAATACCTGCCTGTGCGGCAGCTCCGAGAAGGAAGCTTTTGGGATTTGCGATAAGAGGAGCAAAATCCGTCATACAGCCGATTCCGAGGAAGATAAGAGCGGGATAGATCTGAAGCTTAACGCCTATATACAGGTAATCCAGAAGACCGCCGTATGTGATAACATTGCCGAAATCAACATGACCCGCTTCGTCAAGCACCCAAAGCTCAGGGTGATACATTCCCGTGCAGGGAAGATTTGTAAGAAGCATACCGAATGCGATAGGAAGCAGAAGCAGCGGTTCAAACTTGTGCTTTATCGCAAGAAACATAAATCCGAATGAGATAAGGATCATGACAACATTCTGCCATTGGAGAGCCGCAAGACCCGAGCTTGCGATAAGATCCTTGATCGTATCTAAGAAAATCGAAAACATAGGAACAATCCTTTCCTTTATTTAAAATGCGCGGGTGCTTTCGCTCTGGGCAGCTCTTGCCCATGCGCTGCTTCTTGAAGAGCTGCCTGCCCGCCTGATGCTGCGAATCTTCAGGGGCTGACCCAGCTCCTCGCTCATTGCTGCAACTGCTGCAGCAATAACTGCGATAACCTCTGTGTCATCCTCCTCAGCAGAGTTCAGTATGGGAGCAGGCTCCTTTTTGATCTGAGGGGCGGGAGCCGATTCCGCTTTTTTTTCGCCGCTGCCTGATTTTTTGGACCCAATGGCGGTGAATATCTTTCCCATGATCCATACTGCAAGAATGAGCAGGATAAGGGCTACGAAAACTATGACAAGACCCGATATGACCACCGCGCCAACATAGCTCCAATCCATCTGCATTTCCATAAATGTGATTCAATCCTTTCCTTGAAAGGCAAAACCTTCCGTTTTTCAAAACTTAACATTATTATACTATATTCCGCAAATAATTGCAAGCATTTTTTAGGGCAATTCTTGTCCGTACTTTTAATATAAAAAAAATTTTTATATATGGTATATTTTTCACATATTATGTTGACTTATGAAGAATAATATGGTATAATTAAATCAAGTTATTTAACACTATTAAATATTTATGCTGTTAAGGAGGCGGTTATATGGAAAATAACAGGGACGAGCTTGTTTTTCAGCTGTCCGAGCAGCTTAAAGATATCTATTTCAGAAAATCCGCCTTGGGTCTGGAAAATTTTCTTCAAGGTGAAATGAAGGTCCTGTCTTATATTCATCATGAACAATCGGAAATGCTTCCGGGACAGCTTTCATCATCTCTCAATATGACAGCAGGGCGGATAGCAGGGATACTGCGTTCTCTTGAAAAAAAGGGTTTTATAATCCGCCGAACTGACGAAAACGACAGACGGCGGGTACTTGTGAGCATTACCGAAAGCGGAAGTCAGCATATTCTATCAGATTCTGTCGCGCTGAAAAAACGGCTGGATATGCTTGTTGCCGCCATGGGCTGCGACAACACCATAAAGCTGATAGATTCGCTGAAGCTTTTTGTAAAAGCCTCTGACGAGATTACGGAAATTGAAGAGCTGTAAAGGAGAATATCGCTATGGACATGCATGAATTTTTCATGGGAAATGTTTTTGACGCATACGATTTTTTTGGAGCGCACACAGATGATACCGGTACGATTTTCCGTACCTTTGCTCCCTCTGCCGTCAAGGTCTGCATTATCGGCGAATGGAACGGCTGGCAGGAAGAAAATATGCAGAAAAACGGTCAGGTCTATTCCTATTACTCTCCTGACGCTCGTAAGGGAATGATGTATAAATACGTTATTTACTCACAGGGAAAAAGAATAGAGCACTGCGATCCATATGGCTTTTCTATGGAGCTTCGTCCTGCATTTTCATCTGTCATTACCGACCTGCTCGATTATAAATTTACCGACATTAAATGGATGCAGAAACGGTCTAAGAATTATAACGAGCCTATGAACATTTACGAGGTGCATCTTGGCTCATGGATGACCGATCCTGAAAGGGAAAACGGCTGGTTTACATATACGGAAATTGCGGACAGGCTCATTTCATATGTAAAGGAACACGGCTACACTCACATTGAGTTCATGCCCCTGAGTGAGCACCCTGCCGACTGCTCATGGGGATATCAGAACACCGGATTTTTCGCACCAACATCACGTTACGGCACTCCTGCACAGCTTATGGAGCTTATCGACAAGTGCCATAACAATAATATAGGTGTAATTATGGACTTTGTTCCTGTTCATTTTGCAATTGACGAGTATGCTCTGGCGCAATATGACGGGACCTGTCTTTATGAATATCCCAATGACTCTGTGGGTCACAGTGAATGGGGAACCTATAATTTCATTCATTCACGCAGAGAGGTCTGCTGCTTTTTGCAGTCCGCCGCCAATTACTGGCTGTCCGTTTTTCACTTTGACGGACTGAGAATGGATGCCATCAGCCGTGCAATTTACTGGCAGGGAGATCCTGCAAGAGGAGTAAACGGCTGCACTGTGGAATTTTTGAAGAAAATGAATGACGGTCTCCACAAGCTTCACCCAACGGCTATGCTCATTGCCGAGGATTCCACAGCATTTCTCAAGATCACAGCCCCTGTACAGTACGGCGGTCTTGGCTTCGACTACAAATGGGATCTGGGCTGGATGAACGACACTCTGGATTACTTCCGCACTCCCCCCGAAGAAAGAAAATATCATCATGGAAAGCTCACCTTTTCAATGATGTATTATTACAATGAATTGTATCTTCTTCCCATATCCCATGACGAGAACGTTCACGGAAAGGCAACGGTCATTCAGAAAATGTGGGGGGATTATGAAGTAAAATTCCCGCAGGCAAGAGCGTTCTATATGTATATGTATTCTCACCCCGGCAAAAAGCTGAATTTCATGGGAGGCGAATTTGCTCAGTTCAGAGAATGGGACGAAAGCAGACAGCAGGACTGGGAGCTTCTGAAATACCCGCTTCATGATTCTTTCAGGCGTTATATCACCGATCTGTCGGAGCTTTATCTGAAGCGTCCGTCTCTTTATAAGGGAGAATATGCTTCGGGCTGCTTCAAGTGGATACTTGCCGATGAAAGTGAAAAGTCTGTGTTTGCATATAAACGTTTTGCAGATAATGAAACCACAGTAATTCTGCTGAATCTTTCTGACAAGGAGCAGGAGACAGTTATTCCTGCGGAGGGTGCCGAAAAACTTAAGGAGCTTATAAATTCGGACAGCAATATTTACAGTGGAAATACACCCGTAAAGCCCGATGTATTCATTTTACGGAATGAGGGATCAGACAGCTTCACCATTACACTTGCTCCGTTCTCGGGAAGAATATTTGACGCATAACTCCCCTGTTTCCTGCATATACATGTAAAAAATACGGGGGTGGGCATATGAGAAGATCAAAAAAAGCCGTGCAAAGAACGGACAGACTGATCACTGCAGGACTGTCTGTCCTGTCAGGTATAGGTGCTCTCACGATTGCCGCACTGCTGCTCTCACTGCTTGCCTCCTTCTGCGACCTGTCTGACAGTGCTGTAAAAGGAATGTCAGGCATCGCTCTGGCGGCAGGCTGCTTTGCCTGCTCCTTCTGCACGGCAAACAGACGGAGAAGAAACGGTCTTCTTTCGGGATTCTTCTGTGGTGTTGCAGTTTTCTGCGGAATGCTTATACTTGGAGCGTTCACGGTCAGGATCTTCTCCGCAGCGGGAATATTCACAAAGCTCATCATAATCGTTACCGCATCAGCCCTCGGGGGGTTCAAGGGTGTAAATACCCGACCTGTTTTTAAGGAATAACATATTGTTCTACAATTTGCAGATGGATTGATTCTTGGAATATGTGCAAAATGCCAAAAAAATCGAGAAATATTGAAATCTGACGAAAACCGTGATATAATTAACCTATATTATTTTAGGGGAGGATAACTAAGATGAAGCACATCAAGACCATCAACAAGGCTAATCTCAAGCAGACTGCTGCTAAGGGCGGCTGCGGCAAGTGTCAGGCTTCCTGCCAGTCCGCTTGCAAGACTTCCTGCACCGTTGCAAACCAGAAGTGCGAGAAGTAATCAAGGCTTTTGCTCAGAGTCTTCAGAGGATAGAGGTCAGACTTATTCTAACCTCTATCCTCTGACTTATATTTGCAAATCGAAAGGATATTAAAAAATGATACATAAATATAAGCTCAACGGATATAATATTGTGCTTGACGTTCACAGCGGCGGAGTTCACATTGTGGACGAGCTTACCTATGATATGCTTGACAACATCGCTCCCCCCTTTGAAGATAAATGCCCCGAAAATGTTATTGAAAAGCTTTCGAGATTTTACGACAGAGAGGAGATCATCTCCTGCTATGACGAAGTAAGAGAGCTTTATAATGAAAATATTCTTTTCTCTGATGACGATTACGAGAAATTTGCAAAATATTCCGTTGCCTCCCCCATCAAGGCAATGTGCCTGCTTGTTACAATGGACTGCAATCTCCGCTGCGAATACTGCTTTGCTTCTCAGGGCGATTACGCCATGGGAAGAAAGGTCATGAGTTTTGAAACGGGTAAGAAGGCTCTTGATTTTCTCCTTGAAAACTCGGGTGACAGAGAAAATCTCGAGGTGGATTTCTTCGGCGGCGAGCCTCTTATGAACTGGGATGTGGTCAAGCAGCTGGTTGAATACGGCAGATCAAAGGAAGCAGAATATCACAAGCGCTTCCGCTTTACCGTTACCACAAACGGTCTGCTCCTTGACGAGGAAAAGATGGATTTTATTAATAAGGAAATGTCCAATGTGGTTCTGTCCATTGACGGCAGAAAGGATATAAACGACCGTGTGAGAAAGCGTGTTGACGGCTCAGGCTGCTATGACCGCATTATCCCCAAATTCAAGGAGCTTGCGGAGAAAAGAGACTATCAGAATTATTATGTCCGCGGCACCTTTACAAAGTATAATCTTGATTTCTCAAACGATGTTTTCCATCTTTATGATCTTGGTTTTGATCAGATATCCGTAGAGCCTGTTGTATGCGATCATGATGAGAAATATGCCATTACGGAAAGAGATCTCCCTGCCGTATTCTCAGAATATGAGAGACTTGCTCAGCTCATGCTCGTAAACGAGAAAAAGGGAAAGCATTTCAATTTCTTCCACTTTATGCTTGACCTTGATCAGGGACCCTGCGCCATCAAGAGACTCAGAGGCTGCGGCTCGGGAAATGAGTATGTTGCCATCACCTCAGACGGCGATATTTATCCATGTCATCAGTTTGTGGGGATCCCCGAATATCTTATGGGAAATATCCACACAGGCGAGTTCAATTCCGATATCAAGAAGGATTTCGCTGCGGCTCATATCTACAACAAGGAGGACTGCCGCAGGTGCTGGGCTAAGTTCTACTGCAGCGGCGGCTGCAATGCCAATAATTTCATCTACACGGGCAATATTCTCACCGCCCACAAGCTCTCCTGCGAGATCGAAAAGAAGAGACTTGAGTGTGCTATTATGATAAAGGCGGCTCAGGCGGAGGCTGCCGAGCAGGAATAACAGATTAAGGAGTCAGGACGTTTTATGGCAAAAAAGAAAGAACCAAAAAAATCCTCCCCCACACAGAATGCATATATCGCAGGCAGCGGCGTGGTCGTTGAGGAGAAGATAACAGATACCCTTGAAAAGAACTATA
>JAGBFZ010000201.1 GCA_018110855.1 Oscillospiraceae bacterium | reverse complement strand
CCCTTATCTTTTTCGACACGCCGAAGAGAGACAAGAATCCCCCGTATGCCCATTTCATTCGGCACACGGGGGATATTTTATTCATAAAGCCCCTTGCTTTTCAGATATTCAAGTATATAGTCGTAATCAAACCGTGAATTTGACCTTACGCCGTGAACGGCGGCAAGCTCGGGAGTATAGTCCGAAAGCTTGTAAAGCCTTACATTTGAATAATTTGAATCGTAATGTGTAACTATGGGGATAAGCTCAAAGCCGTCTATCTCAGGCTCTTTGTCCTCTGCGATCGTTACCTCGAAATCAAGCACACCGCCTATAAGATTTGTTCCCACGGACTGAGCGGAAATGAAATTTCCGAGAGAATATGCGCAGATGGTGTCTCCCCCGTCGGAATTTTCAAAGACCTCTATCTCTCTGAGAACGTGAGGGTGATTTCCAATAATAATGTCTGCTCCCGCTTCTCCAAGCTCCCTTGCGGCGTTTCGCTGGTAATCCTGCACCTCGCCGCTGTTTTCAAGTCCCCAGTGGAGAGAAACGGCGCAGATATCGGATATCTCCTTTGCGGCGGCTATTTCTGACTTTATCACCTCAAGGTCGAGCATACCTATTTCAAGGGAAGTATCACCCGGAAGTGAAAGTCCGTTCAGGCTTTCGGTATAGCTGAGAAAGGAAACTGTGACTCCGTTTGCTTCCATTGTACGGATATTTTCCCTATCGGCGCTGTCTCTGTATGCGCCCACACGCATCATACCGTTTTCATCGTAATAGTCAAGGCATGCGGAAAGTCCATTGGCTCCCATATCAAGAGTGTGATTGTTGGCAATGGTGAAAACGTCCACGCCAAGCTCTGCCATGTAATGCCCCAGCGCTTCGGGGCTGTTAAAACGGGGATATGTAGACGGAACAAATCCATCATCTCCGCAGATAAGAGTTTCCTGATTGAGAACGGTTATGTCTGCGCTGTCGATCAGATCGGCAACACCCTCATAGGCATACTCAAAATCGTAGTCCGTGCCGCTCTGCGCCCCTCTTCTTGCCGCTTGCTTATAAATAGAGGAATGGATAAGATTATCCCCCAAAGCAGTAAAGGAAACGTTTTTTCGTGTCTCGGCAACTGTTTCGGAAATAGTTTCGGGAGAGGTCGTTTCTGCGGTGACAGGCGGTTCGGTTTCCGTGAGCGCTTCCGAGACAGTCTGCGGTGAAGATATCACATTTAAAGGCTGTTCCTCTTCCTTTTCCTCCGTGCCGCACGAGGCAAGAACAAGGGCAGACAGCGCCGCAGCTGCGATCTGTTTTTTCATCATCACTCCCCCTTTTACACTGTGGCTGTATATATTCTTACGAATATTATATCAGATAAAACGGCGGATTTCAACATATTTATGCAGTTATTATACCGCTCAGCAACAGTCGCAGCAATATACGATCTGCGCCTGCTGTTTTGGTACAAATCCCATCCATACTGTTACAGTACATTTAATTGATTATGCACTTGATAGGTATAATTTATTATGATAATTTGTAATTTATTATAATTCTTTTTAATAAAACTATTGACTTTTATTTATTGATATGGTATTATTTACATAGGTATTAACATCACCTTAATACTCGGGCGATATGAATATACCATATAAAAAAGATCATGGAGGAATGAATTATGCAGTACGAAGTAAAGAACGCACCTCTTCCTGTGCTTATCTGCAAGCTTGAATCGGGTGAATCCGTCGAGTGTCAGAAGGGCGCAATG
>JAGBFZ010000200.1 GCA_018110855.1 Oscillospiraceae bacterium | reverse complement strand
GTAAATGCAGTGACGGAAAAAAAGCAGAGCATTACCGCTTTCAGAGAGCCTTCGGTCGGTGGGAGAGGGCAGCGGCGCTTTGAAGATACATTCCCGAGCAGACAGGGTGAATAAGAGTAGCCTTGTACGGATTGAGACACGTTACAGTCTTCCCAAGGTCATACGAATGTATGGCGAACTGAGGTGGTACCGCGATAATTCGCCCTCTTGAAGCTTTTGCTTTGAGAGGGCTTTTTTGATTTGGAGGAATAAACTTGAAAAAGCCGATCATGGTAATGATTCCTTTGATGATTTCCTTGTGTATGACTGCCTGCGGAAAGGTCATGCCTATTGAAAAAGCCCGGAATATGACGGCTGAGGAGCTTTCCAAAAAGCTTGATTATATTCCAAGCTCCGATATCTATGACGTTTGGGGAGAACCCTATGGGCATCCTGAAAATTCTATTACCGATTTATTTGAGGCAGAGAACGAAATCATTGCAGTTTCCTATGACCCTAAAGACCGTGTTTCCGATATCAGGAAATTATTCTGGTGTGAGGGTCGGTATGTGAGAGGAAAAAGCAGTGATATTGTTCTGCTGGAGCAGAACGGATATATCGAAGCTGCAGCTGTTTCGGGCGAAGAATCTTCCTTTGGGAGCTTTGAGAACGGAGACAGGATAAGGATACTTGTGGAATGTATCGCAGAAAGCTATCCTTGTCAGGCGAAGGCTTACAAAGCCGAGCTTACCCAAAAAGGCAGCTATGATGATTTGGACAAGGAGCAGATGGACAGTCTCAGAGAGCTTGGCTGGATTGAATGAGGTCATAATATGATAACAAACAATAATATTGACAACGGAAAGCCTTTTGACTGGGGCAGGACTTCCGAGAATTACGCAAAATACCGTGACATTTATCCCGACGAATTTTATGAAAAGATTCATTCTCTCGGTATCGGCGTTTCGGGGCAGAGGGTGCTTGATATCGGCACGGGAACGGGTGTTATCCCTCGGAATATGTACAGGTACGGCGCTTGCTTTACGGGTACGGACATTTCGGAAAATCAGATCGAGCAGGCAAGGCTTCTTGCCGAAAATGAGGGCATGGATATCCGCTTTCTCTGTCAGTCAACCGAGGAGCTTGATTTTCCCGATAAGAGCTTTGACGCCGTAACTGCCTGTCAGTGCTTTTTCTATTTCGATCATGATATTGCCGCTCCGAAGCTGTCAAAGCTCCTGTCCAATGGGGGAAAGCTTGCGGTATTATACATGGGCTGGCTGCCTTATGAGGACGCTGTGGCAGGGGCAAGCGAGGAGCTTGTGCTTAAATACAATCCCAAGTGGACAGGAAAAGGGGATATGCGGCATGAGATATTTATTCCCGAGGTCTATTCGGAGTATTTCAATATGCTTTACAGCGAGATATTTGATGTAAAGGTGAGATTTACCCGTGAGAGCTGGAACGGGCGGATAAAAGCCTGTCGGGGAATAGGCGCTTCACTTTCCGATAATGAAATTGCAGCTTTTGAGAGGGAGCATATGGCTTTGCTTGAGAAAATCGCTCCCGATAAATTTGATGTACTGCATTACTGCGCTGTTTCTATTATGGAAAAAAGATAAATTTTTGCTTGAAGGGCGGTGGTATCAGTGAGACCCATTAATGGTTTCATCTCATATTAAGGGGGAAAAAATAATGGTAATCTGGCTTCTGATAGCGGCATTCTGCTTTTATCAGGCTTATAAAATTATAAAAAACAAAAACAATAAATAAACGGAGGAAATGAAAATGACTTTATACGAAGAGCTTACCAGACGAGGACTTATCGCTCAGGTCACAGATGAAAAAGAGATCAGCGAGATGATAAACAACGGCAAGGCGACCTTTTACATCGGCTTTGACCCCACTGCCGACAGTCTCCATGTAGGTCACTTTATGGCTCTCTGCCTTATGAAGAGACTTCAGATGGCAGGCAACAAGCCTATCGTTCTTATCGGCGGAGGAACCGCTATGATAGGCG
>JAGBFZ010000199.1 GCA_018110855.1 Oscillospiraceae bacterium | reverse complement strand
ATCATATCGGTTACGGAGTTACCTTTGATTTCAACGATTTTCCTTATCTCACCGCAGAGCTTGGGGGAGGGCTGCAGGTAACAAAGCACAGAAGAACTGTTCCCAGCGGTCACGACATCGGCGCAATGTCTCTGACAAAGCTTGCAAGCGGCTGCAATCTGCTGGGATATTATATGTATCACGGCGGCACAAATCCCCATGGCAAGCTCACGACCCTTCAGGAATCCACCGCAACGGGATATCTTAACGATCTTCCCGAATATTCTTACGATTTCAAGGCACCGCTTCGTGAGTACGGTCAGCGTGCGGAAAGCTACGGCGAAATAAAGCTGCTTTCAATGTTCGTTAAGGATTTTGGCAGTGAGCTGTGTACAATGCCTGCATATATCCCCGGAAGCACTTCTTCCGACCCGAATGACCTTACCGATCTGAGAATGTCCGTGCGCCATAACGGAAAGAAGGGCTATATTTTTGTAAATAACTATCAGCGTCTTTATGATATGGCAGAGCATAAGGATACTGTTCTTTCGGCAGAGCTTGACGGTGAAAAAATAACTCTGCCGCCTGTTGACATCAGAAACGGAGATCATTTCTTCTATCCCGTAAATATGCAGACAGGCGGGGGAACGCTTAAATATATCACCGCCACACCTCTTTGCATGATAAACGGAAAAGCTGTGCTTTATACCGACAGACCATACAAATATGAAGCCGTGGGCAATGCGGAATTTGAGGTCATAAGCAGAGAAGATGCGCTTAACGCATACAAGCTCAATATACATGGAGAAGAATATCTTATCATCAGCGATGGGATCGTATGTGAAAAGGATAACGGCTTCAGGCTTTACGGCGAAAGCTCTCCTGTAATAAAAACATATCCCCGGCTGAAAAAAGTACCTGCGGGATTTGAGTACAAGGCAGAAGAAAACGGACTGCATATTTATTCCTGCACCTGCAAAAAAGAAAATGCTCCTTCCGTCACCTTTGCGCTCATTTCCAAAACTGACGGAGTAAAAAAATACGAGATAAAGGTTTCGGATATTTCCCCCTGCGAGGAATGCTATGTTAAGATAGATTACACAGGCACCAAGTCGCGCCTTTATATTGACGGACAGCTTGCCGATGATGATTTTTATACAGGCGAAGGCTGGACAACAGGACTTGCACGCTATGGCTTTCCCGAAAAATTCGAGGTCGAGATATATCCGCTTTTCAAGGACGACCATATCTACTTTGAACACGCACCCGAATTTGAAGGCAGAATGATATGTGAGATCACCTCTGCAAATGCAGTATGCGAATATGTTTTTGAAATTGAATTATAAAAATATGCAGATAGCTTTTATAAACGAAACAGGGAGATAGAACAACCAGATGAAGCTCATTTCAAAAAATCCATAAGGAGAATACTATGTCCCAAAAACAAATACTCATAATAGACGATGATGAGGATTTGTCATTTATCATCTCCGAAATGCTTGATAGCTACGGCTATGGCGTGACCTGCGCCCAAAACAGCGAAAAAGCCTTTGAGCTTTTGTCTGAAAATACATTTCATCTTATACTGCTTGATATTAACCTGCCCGATACCACAGGCTTTGACATCGGCGGTGATGATTATCTTCCCAAGCCGTATTCCATGAAGGAGCTGCTCTCCAGAATAAATGCGCTTATCCGCAGAACCTATGGCTTTTCCGAGAGAGAAAAAAACGTGACATTCGGAAATATTACTGTAAATATCACATCCAGGACAGTCACGAAAAACGGTGAAAACGTGTCACTTTCTCTCCGGGAATTTGACCTGCTTGCATATCTCTGCGAGCATAAAAATACAGCCGTTCCAAAGGAAAAGCTTCTGTCTGAGGTGTGGGGAGCGTTTTCAATGGTGGAGCCGTCGACCCTTACGGTGCATATCCGATGGCTCCGTGAAAAATTAGAGGATGATCCTGCCGAGCCTCAGTTTATCAAAACCGTCTACAAGGTCGGTTATATGCTGGAGGTGAAGGAATGAAGGGCAGACTGATCTCCGCAGCGGCATTGTTTTCGGCGCTTATTATAATCGCTGCAGTCATACTGTTTTTTTCGGAAAGGCAAACATATTCACAGGATAGTAAGTCGGAGCAGCTTGTTGCTGTAAATGAGATCGAACAGCTTGCAAAAATGGGCGAGTATGAAAAAATACCTGAAAAAACGGCGGCGCTTTCGGAAAGCATACGCTCCTCACAGATCGTTTCCCATGTTAATATCGGGATCTTTGTTATGTGCGGGATTTGTATCGTATTTTGCGCTGTAATATTCAGCTATGTATATTTTGCCATACTCCGTCCCTTTGAAAAAATGAAAAGCTTTGCAGAAAAGATCTCACAGGGGAATTTCGATATCCCGCTTGATTATGAGCGTTCTAACTATTTCGGCGAGTTTACGTGGGCTTTCGACAGTATGCGCCGCGAGATAAGCAAAGCCCGTTCCTGCGAACGTGAGGCGATCGAAAACAACAAGACCGTTATAGCCACTCTTTCCCACGATATAAAAACGCCCATTGCTTCTATCCGAGCTTACGCCGAGGGACTGGAAGCCAATCTTGACGGCACTCCCGAAAAACGTGAAAAATATCTCGGTGTTATAATGAAAAAATGCGATGAAGTATCACGGCTCACAAACGATCTGTTTTTGCATTCTCTATCCGATCTTGACAAGCTGAAAATGAGTCCCGAGACATTTGAGCTTTGCGGATTCATCCAAAATGCGGTGGGTGAGATAGCGGCGGAGCATAACGATGTGAATTTCAGAAATCCCGATTTTACAGCAGCTGTGAAAGCGGATAAAAACAGGCTTATGCAAATAACGGAAAATATCATCAACAATGCACGAAAATATGCAAAGACTGAAATAGAAGTATTTATAACACTGTCGGACGGCAATGTCCTGATACATTTCCGTGATTATGGGAAAGGTATTCCCGACGAGGATATGCCCTTTATATTCCATAAATTCTATCGTGGAAAAAACTGCGGAAATGAGCAGGGCTCGGGGCTTGGACTTTACATTGTAAAATATATCACTGAGCAGATGAACGGGAAAATACTTCTGCATAATCACAATGACGGGCTTGAAGCGATCGTAATTTTACCCATGATCCGTCAGGACTCTTAATTACTTCTTAATAACTTTTGCGGTAAAATGGTATTATCACCAACAGAAAGGAACGGCTATATGAAAAATACGATCTTATCTGCAAAAGGACTTTGCAAAAGCTTCGCCCATAACGGCGGTCAGATACATATCTTATCCCACGTTGATCTGGAACTTTTCGAGGGGGATTTTACCGTTATAATGGGCGCCTCGGGTTCGGGGAAATCCACCCTGCTGTACGCTCTCAGCGGCATGGACAGAGCCACCGCAGGACAGGTGCTTTACGGCGGAAAGGACCTTGTGAAAATGAATGAAAAGGGGCTTGCAGGGCTTCGCCATACAGATTTCGGCTTTATATTTCAGCAGATGCATCTTGTTAGCAATCTGTCGCTGTTTGAAAATATCGCCGTACCCGGGTATCTCAACAAGGATAAGTCCGCCGCACAGGTCAAGGCGCGGACGGAAAAGCTCCTTGAACAAATGGGTATATCTCACATAAAAGCTCATCTTCCGTCACAGGTCTCAGGGGGTGAACAGCAGCGCTGCGCTATTGCAAGGGCAGTAATAAACGAGCCGAAGCTGCTGTTTGCGGACGAACCTACGGGTGCGCTGAACCGAAAAAATACAACGGAAGTATTGAATCTTCTCACAGAGTTAAACGAGTCGGGACAAAGCATTTTAATGGTCACTCACGATATGAGAGCCGCCCTCAGAGCATCAAGGATACTCTATATCGCAGACGGAAAGATCATCGGCGAGCTGACCTTGCCGCCATATTCTCCTCAAGAAGAAAAAAGCCGTGAAACGCAGGTCAGCGCATGGCTCAATTCAATGGAATGGTGAGGTGGAGATATGGAAATTCTTACCTTGCTGAAAGCAAATGTTCGTCACAAAAAGGGCGCATTCATAAGCGTTATCCTGCTTATGATGATAATCACCCTGTCCTTTTCCGTAACAGTCAGCAACAACGACAATGTTTATGACGGAATACAGCGTGCCCATAAAAACGCCGATACGGGAGATCTTGCAGCATTTATTTCCGAAAGCGAGCTTGACGATGATATTCTGAAAACCCTTTCGGAAAATGAAAACATTGAGAGAATTCGCGGCGAAAATGCAATGGCATTTTTGTCATACAAGATAGGCGAACGTGAGGGGAAAAATCCGTTTTTTCTTCTGAAATGGGAAAATTCTCTTCCTGTTTATGATGAAGAAATAATGGAATTTCAAACAGCTCCCGACGGCTTATTCGAGGGGGAGGTATATGTTCCTGCCGCAATGAAAACCGTTTACGGCTGTGACATCGGTTCGGAAATAATGATAAACACCAAGAACGGCGAAGAAAAATTTACCGTCAAGGGCTTTGTTGAGGACCCGTTTTTAGGCTCAATGTCCATCGGTATAAAGCAGTTCTTCATTTCAGAAAACGATTTTGAACGGATGTATTCCGAAAATACCGATAACGAGAATGCAGCTTTCAGCCTGCTGTTCCCTTGCAGGATAATCCATATTTTCCAAGCCGAAAGCAGCGGGCTTTCCATAACGGAATTTAAAAAGGAGCTTAACCGTAAATGTCAGATAGTTGACATAGCACTCTTTACACAGTCAAGGGAAAGCAGCGACGAGATAACAACTATCTTCACCGAAACGGGCACAAAAATGCTGTGCGTATATGTGCTCCTGCTGATAATAGTTGTAATGATAGCAATAAATCACAGCATTGTAACAACCATTGAAACAGAATATGTGAGCCTCGGTATTTTAAAGGCACAGGGCTTTACCGAGAACAAGATAAGACTTATCTATATTATACAGTATTTCTGCGCTCTTGCCATAGGCGGCGTTATCGGAATAGCGTCTTCGTTCCCGCTTACAAAAATTCTCGGAAAGCTGTTTCAGCCTATTACGTGAATAATGGTATCCACAAATATTTCCGTAGGAAAATGTCTGCTTGTTTTATTGGGAATTATAATTCTCTGTACGGTTTATATTATTATCGTTTCCAAAAAGATCGGCAGAATATCTCCCGTGAGAGCAATATCGGGCGGTGCGGAGGAGATATATTTCGACAGTCCGGCAAACATTCCCATAGAGAAAAAGCCTCTTTCCTTTTTCCTTGCGATGCGTCAGATAACCTCTCACCCGAAAGCATACATCGGTACTGCGCTGATAGCTGCACTGCTGATATTCTTTATGATAACCATAACAATACTTGCAGGAGGAATGTCAGCAAACAGCATGATAGAAGCCTTCGGAGCATTAAACGGCCAGGTGCAGGCAAAGCCTAACAATCATTTTGAGCTTTCGGATATTTCCAAAACCGAAAGCAGCATTATGGAAATTGACGAAAATGCTTCTGTGGTATTTTCAAGCACAACATATATGACTATCGACGAAACGGAAATGTGCTGTACGGTTTACAGCAAACCCGATATACTCAAAAGTGTGCTGAAGGGCAGGGCGCCTATCTACGATAACGAAATAATGATAACGGAAAACGTTTCGGAGGAGATAGGCAAAAGGGTTGGCGATAAGGTAAATGTCAGCTATGGCGGAGGAAGCGCCGAATTTATGATAACGGGAATATATCAGTCGGTGCAGGATCTGGGAAGATGCTTTACTATGAACTTTGATGCGGGTTCGCAGCTTTGCGATATCACTCCGGGAATTATGTATATCACCCTTTCCGACGACAGCCTTGCAGACAGCATCGTAAAAATGCTGAACGAGAATTACAGTGATATCCTTGAAGCGGAGCTGACCGAGCAGGACGGCTATGCCGACAGCATGACAGGGATAATTGACACGCTTATGGATGTTATAATAGGCGTTATATATTCTGTATCCGCTGTGTTCGCTCTTGTGGCTGTGCATATGGTCTGCTCAAAGGCGTTCCTGAGAGAAAGACGTGATTCGGGCATATACAAGGCTCTTGGATTTACCTCGGGCAGACTGCGGCTGTGCTTTGCATTGAGATTCCTTATCATATCGGTTATCGGAGGAGCAATTGGTGCAGTTCTTTCGGCTTTCTTCTCAGAAAAACTTCTCAGCCTGCTGTTAAAAAACATCGGCATATCCTGCTTTGATTCAAAAATCACTGCCCTCACCGCTGCCGTTCCCATTCTGATGATCTGCTTATGCTTTTTTGTGTTTGCATATTTTTCATCGGGGAAGATCAAAAGGGTCGAGGTCAGAGAGCTTGTTTCAGAATAGCTTTTATACCGATAACCGATACGGCTTCGGCAGGAATTGTGTTCACATATAAAAGCTGCCTTATTCAAGTCACTTCATCTCCATTAAAAGCTTACCTACCTCCGAGGGCTTCAATACTCTGCCCTGAGATACGACCTTTTCGTTGACAACTATAACAGGCATACTCATAACGCCGTATTCAGCTATCTTCGCCATATCGGTGATATACTCAGGCTCAACGGGTATGCTCATAGCTTCGAGAGCTTTTTTCACATTTTCATACTGGATATGACAGTTTTTGCAGCCTGCTCCAAGCACCTTTACGTTTTTTATCTTTGCAATAAGCGCCTTGTCAACGGGGCGCTTTTTTTCTTCCGACTTTTTCATAAAATCAAATAATGCCATAATAAAACCTCCTACATTATATATCCTTGTATCACGTTAAAGAAATATCCCACAAGGATAATCCCTATCGTGCAAATTGCAGTGAAGATGCCGAGCAGCTTCGGCTTGACAGCCTTGCGCAGCATTATCATTGACGGCAGCGAAAGGGTAGTCACCGCCATCATAAAGGAAAGCACAACACCGAGAAGTGCGCCCTTTGCGAGCAATGCTTCGGCAATGGGGATAGTGCCGAAAATATCCGCATACATCGGAACGCCTGCAGCTGCTGCGATAATTACGCCGAACGGATTGTTATCACCGAGGATATTTACAATATATTCCTCGGGTATCCAGTTGTGGATAACTGCACCTACGCCAACTCCGATAAGAACATAGGGAAAAACCTTTTTTGCCGTTTCCCAAACCAGTTGGGCGGCATATTTTATACGTTCCTTGAAATGCAGCTCCTCCTGCGGAACATCAAGTGCTTTGGCGTTTCGAATGAATTCCTCCACCTGCTCTTCAAGCTGCAGCTTTTCAATAAGCGTACCTCCTGCGACTGCGATCACAAGTCCCAAAGCAACATAAATAACGGCGACCTTCCAGCCGAAAATGCTCATCAGCAGCACAAGAGAACCAAGGTCTACCATAGGCGAGGAAATAAGGAACGAGAACGTTACTCCGAGTGGCAGACCCGCGCTTGTAAATCCCATGAAAAGAGGTATGGACGAACAGGAGCAAAAGGGTGTTACCGTTCCCAGCAGAGCGGCTGTTATATTTGCCGTTATTCCGTGAAAACGTCCCAATATTTTCTTTGTGCGTTCGGGCGGAAAATAGCTTTGGATATATGATATGATGAAGATCAGTATGCCGAGAAGCACCATTATTTTTATCATATCATATATGAAAAAATGAATGCTTCCGCCGAGTTTTCCATCCTTGTCCAGACCGAAAGCGTTCAGCGCCGAGCCGATAAGTCTGTTCAGCCAAGCCATACCGAGAATCTCGTTCTGAAAAAAATCCCATATAGTTCTGAGAGTTTCCATAAAAGCCCTGCCTTTCTATAAATAAATCTAAATGCGTCTATTTATGCTGCCTTTATTAAGCCGTGAAGAACACGGCTTATCTGTTATTCATAATCGGCAAGGACACCTTCAAGTATTTCCACAGCACTTTGTATCGCTTTGGGACAAACATCACCGAACAGTCCCTTTTCTTTGATACAAGCCATTTCATCGGGCTTTGACAGATCATATCCCAGCAGGTCACGACAAACGATAGAACCGTTTGCTTCCCTGAAACGTTTTGTGTACTCCACTGCTATAGCGTATGCCTTTGATTTCTGTTCGCTGTCGGCAGCGTCAAAATGACCGTATTTCAGTCCCAGCACCATAAGCGCTCCCGAAACAGCACCGCAGATCTCACCGTTTCTTGCACCGCCTCCGAATGATGTTCCAAGCTTTAATGCGAGCTTTTCGTCAAGCCCGAAATCAGGTGCAAATGCCGTAAGCACCGCCTGAGAACAGTTGAAATTATTTGAGAAAAGCTCCAGAGCCTTGTCGGTCTTACTCATTGTGATTTTCCTCCTTAACATTTTTCAGCGAGTCAAGATATTCCTGCGCACGTTCTATCCCTGCTTCGGAAATAGAATAGTGCATCCATTTGCCCTCCTTGCGCCCGGTAACAATGCCGCTGTCACAGAGGATTTTCATATGATGAGAAAGGGTGGGCTGAGTGATGTTCATTTCTTCAAGGAGCATACAGGCACATTTTTCTCCGCTCTGCAGCAGCTGTAATATCTTTATTCGGTTTTCATCGCAGAACGCTTTGAATATGACAGCTGTTTTTTTAAATTCATGCTCCATAATATTTTTCCTTTCATTGATGATCATCTATATAGTAATTATATGCGATATATAGAGAAATGTCAATATGAACTTATGCACAAATATTTGTTATTCACTAAAAAAAGTATCTGCCGATCCGCTATATTTTTTCTTTTCGATAGGAACCCTTTATAAATTTTTCTTTTAATTGTCAACTAAAAATCAAAAATGTGTTGACAAGTATGTTTTTATATGATATAATCATACCATTACATAAGATATAAAAGAAGGTAAACCTATGATTTCTGAACTTCAAATTAATGAGGAAAGGACAATCTCCCGTGAAGAGGCAATTGAGATACTGAATACCCCCGACGAGCAGCTGGATGAGCTTATCTCATGTGCGGAAAAGCTCCGCAGAAAATATAAGGGCAATCACGTCAGCGTTCATATTTTAACAAATGCCCGCAGCGGCAATTGTTCTCAGGATTGTGCATACTGTGCACAGTCATGCCGTTCAAAAGCTGAGATCGATAAGTACAAATGGGTATCTGACGAGACCCTTTATCAGCACAACGATTTAGTGAACAAATATCATTTGTCCCGCCACTGCATTGGTCTGAGCGGAATGAAATTTACTGATAAGGAAATTGAAGAGCTTGCACAGCGTATCCGTGTTATGAAAGAAAAATGCGCACACCTTTGCTGCTCCATCGGATTTTTAACTGAGAAACAGGCATGTATGCTTAAAGAAGCAGGACTTGACCGGATAAATCATAATCTTAACACCGGAAGAAATTATTACAGTAAAATTTGTACCACACATACATTTGAACAGCGTGTGGAAAATATACATATGCTTCAGCGGCTCGGATTCGAAATATGCAGCGGCGGTATTATCGGTATGGGTGAGAGCAGGGAGGATGTTGCGGATATGCTTCTGGAGCTGCGTGAGATAAGACCTGAAGCTCTTCCCATCAACTTTCTGCTTCCGATCGCAGGCACTCCGCTTGAAAATGCAGATGTTTCGGTACTTACACCTTCTTACTGTATGAAGGTTTTGTGTCTTGCAAGACTTATGCTGCCAAAGTCCGATATCCGCTGTGCTGCAGGACGGGAGATATATTTCAAAGGAGAAGAAAAAAAGCTCCTCAGTGTTGTAGATTCAATTTTTGCTTCCGGATATCTGACCGAAAGCGGACAAGGGATAGAAGATACGATCAGGGCTGTCACCGATGCAGGCTTTGAATGTGAGATCGAATCAATGTGATACTATTGCATAAATGCAAAGATCATGCCTGAGACCTGCACACCTTTATGGAAAAAATGAAAGGAAAAATATATTTATGGAAAAACAGATCAACCAAAGCATTCGAAACACGAAAACCTATTCACTGACAATAACCGCCCTGATGGCTGCAGTTATCTGTGTTCTGGCACCCTTGTCCATTCCGATAGGCCCCGTGCCTATTTCACTGACAAATTTTGCTATATATATTTCTCTTTATGTTCTGGATTGGAAAAAAGGAACCGTCAGTTATTTGATCTACCTTTTAATAGGACTTGTGGGAGTTCCTGTGTTTTCGGGCTTTACCGGAGGCTTTGAGAAGCTGGCAGGTCCGACCGGCGGCTATATTATAGGCTTTATTCCAATGGCAGTAATAGCAGGGCTTGCAATTGATAAATTTCAGAAAAGATGGATACATCTTGTTGGAATGATCATCGGAACAGCTATATGCTACGCATTCGGAACGTTATGGTTCTGTCTTCAGTCAGGCACTGCTGCTGCAGCTGCATTGTCCATCTGCGTATTTCCTTTTATTCCGGGGGATCTTATAAAAATGCTTATTGCTATCTCCTTTGCACCGAAAATCAGAGAAAAACTTGATATGGTGAAAAAGTAATGAAGAAAATGGGCTGATGCAGCACACGCTGTATCAGCCCATTGAATTATTTGTCTGACTGACTGTGAGGAATTTCATCTCACACGTCCGAGAAGCCTTTTATCATTCCTCAGTCTTGTCTGCGGCAACAAGCTCCTTCACAGATGTTGCAAGTCCTGCAAGGCTCTGTATCTCAGAGGGGATAATGATCTTTGTAGCCTTGCCGTCAGCAGCCTTGGCAAATGCCTCAAGGCTCTTGATGGCAATAACGTTCTGGGTGGGGTTAGCTTCATTGAGCTGTCTGATAGTGTCGGCAAGAGCCTGCTGAACGTTTCTGATAGACTCAGCTTCGCCCTCTGCTTCAAGTATCTTCTGCTGCCTTACGGCGTCGGCACGGAGTATCATAGCCTGCTTCTGAGCCTCTGCCTGAAGGATAGCCGCCTGCTTATCAGCCTCGGCACGAAGTATCTTGGACTCCTTTTCACCCTCTGCCACAAGCACCTGAGACTTCTTTTCACCCTCTGCCTGAAGGATCTTTTCACGTCTCTCACGCTCAGCCTTCATCTGCTTTTCCATGGCGTCCTGGATCTCTCTGGGGGGGAGAATGTTTTTAAGCTCCACTCTGTTTACCTTGATTCCCCAGCGGTCAGTAGCCTGATCGAGGATAGCGGTGATCTTGGTGTTGATAACGTCACGGGAGGTGAGGGTAGCATCCAGCTCCATCTCACCGATGATGTTACGAAGAGTTGTGGCGGAAAGATTCTCGATAGCGGAGAGAGGTCTCTCAACGCCGTAGGTAT
Source organism: Oscillospiraceae bacterium (assembly GCA_018110855.1). Classification (GTDB taxonomy): domain Bacteria; phylum Bacillota; class Clostridia; order Oscillospirales; family Ruminococcaceae; genus Huintestinicola. The sequence continues at coordinate 90 of JAGBFZ010000199.1, read as the reverse complement.
AAAGCTTTGCATCAGTCACTGTGAAGAATACAACAGTGTCGATCTGCATGGTAACATTATCCTTGGTGATAACGGGCTGAGGCTTGAAGT
>JAGBFZ010000198.1 GCA_018110855.1 Oscillospiraceae bacterium | reverse complement strand
TTATCTCCCGATTTTGCCGCTTCCCACATCAATGTTTCAAGTCTCATAATCTCATTTTTCATTTTTATGTTCCTCCGTAACTTTTATTCCCTCGATAAGCACGTCAAGTGATATTTCAAAGCTCTCATCAATATTTGCAGGGTGTCCGAACGCACCGTTATTCACAAGGAGAGAGTAGCCCTCAAGAAATCCTCTCAGGGTGCGTATCAGATGCTCGGATCTTTCTCTGGAAATGCCTGTGCTTTCCATGCATTTGTATATCATAGTAAAAAGCCCGGATGTGGCAGACATGGAGCTGTCGTCAATGTATTTGTTGTACCAGAGCATTGCGCTGAAAACGCCCTTGTTTTTCGTTGCATATGCATAAAATTCTCTGCACATCTGACGTATCGCATCATAACCGTTCAGATCTTTTGCAGAGCTGAGAAGCCGCTCTTCTGCCTGCTTCCATCCAAAAAGCATAAGCTCCTTTTTCAGCTCTTCAAGTCCCGAGATGTGGTTATACAGGGAGGGCGGCTGTATGTTCAGACAGTCTGCAAGCTCCTTTATTGTTACGCTTTCGATCCCGCTTTCGTTAGCGAGCTGTGCGGCTCGTTCAATTACCGCCATTTTATCAAGTCCCATTTTAGCCATTTTTCTGACATCCCTTTCATAAGAATTGATATTACATTCATTATAACTAATGCAATTAGTTTTGTCAAGAGGGTTTATACGAAATATACTCCGGTGCTTGACAATTATTGCTGGATATGCTATAATTCTAAATATATAATAAATTTGGAGGAAAACAGAAATGGTTATTATTGAAATGGAAAACGGAAAGCAGATAAAGCTTGAGCTTTATCCCGATAAAGCACCCCTTACCGTTGAGAATTTTGAAAAGCTTGTTAAGCAGGGCTTTTATGACGGACTTATTTTCCATAGAGTTATCAGCGGATTTATGATTCAGGGAGGCTGCCCCGATGGAACAGGAATGGGCGGACCCGGCTGGCACATCAAGGGCGAATTTGCTTCCAACGGCATAAAGAATGACATCAAGCACACCAGAGGAGTTATCTCCATGGCTCGCTCCATGATGAAGGACAGTGCAGGCTCACAGTTCTTTATCATGCATCAGGACGCACCTCATCTTGATGGCGAATATGCCGCATTCGGCAAGGTAATCGAGGGCATGGATGTTGTTGACGAGATCGCTGACTGCGAGACCGATTACGGCGACAGACCTGTCAAGGAGCAGAAAATGAAAAAGGTATATATTGCCGAATAATCCTTTCTCATATAAATTTATCAGCCCGTGAAGAAATGCCTTCACGGGCTGATCTTTTCGCATTATAAAATTTATTCTATTCCCGAAACAGTATAATCCTTGTCCTCTACAGCCTTTTTCAGAATGGCGGAGTCAACGGGGGAGTTAAGCGTCACGATCGCTGTTCCCGATTCGTGGCTTACCTCTGCTGAGGCTACGCCCTCCACAGCTTCAAGAGCCTTTTTCACCGCAGCCTCGCAGTGACCGCACATCATTCCTTCGATTTTTATTGTTCTTGTCATAGTCTTTTTCTCCTTTTTGTGTTTAGGTTTGATTTTTTTATCCTTATCGGCATTATGAATGTCGATAAAATTCAGTCTCAGTGCATTGGTGACAACGCAGAAGCTGGACAGACTCATTGCCGCAGCAGCAAACATGGGATCAAGTCCTATCCCAAACAGAGGAATAAGCGCTCCTGCCGCAATGGGTATGCCTATTACATTATAAATGAACGCCCAGAAAAGATTCTGATGGATATTCCGAAGTGATGCCCGGCTCAGGCGTATCGCCGCAGGAACGTCCGAAAGCCTGCTCTTCATCAGCACAACATCTGCCGCGTCAATTGCCACATCAGTACCCGCTCCGATGGCTATTCCCACATCGGCACGGGTCAGGGCGGGTGCGTCATTGATACCGTCTCCCACCATAGCCGTTCTGCCCTTCGCGGAAAGCTCTCTTATGACCTTCTCCTTTCCGTCGGGCAGAACTCCCGCAATGACTTCGTCAACGCCTGCCTGTGCGCCGACTGCCGCAGCCGTCCGCTCATTGTCTCCCGTCAGCATGACCACTCGGATTCCCATGTTCCGAAGCTCATTAACAGCACGGGGGCTGTCCTCCTTGATAACATCGGCAACTGCAATAATACCTAATAATTT
>JAGBFZ010000197.1 GCA_018110855.1 Oscillospiraceae bacterium | reverse complement strand
CAACTTTGTTGAGCTTCAGGTAACACAGACCGATCCCGGTTTTGCAGGAAACACCGCAACCAACGCTACCAAGCCTGCTACTCTTGAAACAGGCGCAGAGATCAAGGTTCCCCTCTTCATCAATGAGGGCGACATGATCAGGATCGACACACGCACAGGCGAATACATGGAAAGAGCGTAAGCTATTTCCACAATATATTTTCTAAGGAGGCTGTAACCTATGACACTTACCGAAAAAACCGCTTATTTAAAGGGCCTCATGGAGGGTCTCAACACTGACGACAAGGTTATTGCCGCTATTGCTGATATCCTCAGCGACATGGCTGCCGAGATCGCAGACCTTAAGGATGATGTTGATGAGCTTTCCGAGGTCGTTGACGTTATCGACGAGGATCTGGGAGAGGTCGAAAAGGATCTCTATGAGATCGACGAGGACGATGACGACTGCTGCTGCTGTGATGATGAGGACGACGACGATTACGATGATTTCGACGAGGATGAGGACGAGGAGCTTTTCGATGATGAAGAGCTTTATGAAGTTACCTGTCCCACTTGCGGAGATACCATCTGCCTTAATGCCGCAATGATCGAGGACGGCTCCATCAACTGTCCCAACTGCAATGAGCTTCTCGAGTTTGACCTTGATGATATTGAGGATGACGAGAGCGAAGGCTCAGAGGAATAAGGCACATTTACAACCGAATAAACTGCAATTTGTTTCAGGGCGAGGTGAAATTCCTCACCGGCGGTATAGTCCGCGAGCCGAGCTTTTTACGTTTGGCATGATTCGGTGAAATTCCGAAACCGACGGTATAGTCCGGATGAAAGAAACACAGCGTTTAACTGCGTAATACCCGCTGCCCGTGAAGCACCATGCTTTGCGGGCAGTTGTTATTTTCAGAACAGATTGCTTTTTATTATAATTTTTATTTAATGGAGGAATCTGTATGAAAAACGAGATCTTCAAGCCCAACACCGAAACATCAAAGGTAAGACAGCTTACCGTGACCGCAATGATGGGAGCAATGGCAGCAGTGCTTATGTTCTTTGATTTTCCCGTGCCGATGTTCATGCCGGGATTTATCAAGTTCGACCTTTCCGAGCTTCCCGCACTTATAACGTCCTTTGCCATTGGTCCCCTTTCAGGCGCAGGCGTGTGCCTTCTGAAAAACCTGCTGAACATTCTGATCAAAGGAACAACCACGGGCGGCGTTGGAGAGCTTTCCAATTTCATTCTCGGCTGCGCATTTGTAGTTCCTGCAGGCCTTATCTACAAATCAAAGAAAAACAAGACCCGTGCAATTATCGGCGCAACAGCCGGCGCCGCTGCAATGGCTGTTTTCAGCATTTTTTCAAACTACTTTTTCATCTATCCCATCTACACAAAATTCATGCCCATAGAAGCTATCATCGGCGCATATCAGAAATTAAATCCGAAGGTTGAAACTCTCCTTGATGCACTTATCTGGTTCAATCTTCCCTTCACCTTCATCAAGGGTATGTGCAGCACTGTTCTTACCGTTGCTGTTTACAAATACATATCCCCCATTCTCAAACATGGAAGGACAAGAAAAACCGTAAGCGAATAATTTTAAGTGTAATGCAAAAAGCACCGAGAAAATTTCCCGGTGCTTTTTTTGTTATTGAAAACAAAAATTACAAAACAATATATTTGCCTTCAGCGTTGCCGTTGATAACATAATATGCTCTCATTTCGCCGTTCTCAGCCTTAACGTAAACGTCAATGCTCTTAACGTGCTTGCGGGAGCCATCCTTGTAAGCAGCCTTGCAAAGCTCGATTATCTCAGCAGAAGTATGCTCGCCGCTTCCCTGAATAACAAATACATCCTTCTTTACCTCAGCAGGCTTCTTAGCAGCAGGCTTTTCTGCCTTCTTAGCAGCAGGCTTTTCAACCTTCTTAGCAGCGGGCTTCTCAGCTTTAACAGCAGCGGGAGCCTTTGTCTCGGAAACGGGCTTAACCTCTGCGGCAGGCTTTACCTCAGCAGTCTTTGCTGCGGGAGCAGCCTTAACTGTTTCGGCAGTCTTAGCAGCCTCTGCGGGAGCTGTGGACTTGGACTGAACTTTTTTATCTTTTGCCATAACGGTCAACCTCCATATAATTTATTTATACATAGTATAACACTATAATTTCCATTTGTCAAACAATGTTTGAAATGTTTTACCTTATATACTAAAAATGCCATTTTAATTGTAGTTTTTTTGAATATTTTCACTTTAAAAATCGTTTTTCAAAATAAAATCCCGGCAAAAAAAATGCAGAGCAAGCCAAATCGAAAATATGTTCCCTGACAAAAAAAGCGTTTTGTATAGCGTTTTTATAGGATTCAAAAACTTTTTTAAATATTATTAAATCAAAAAAATCATGCTGATCATCAATGTGAATTTTCGAGTTTATTTTTCATTTTTCAATATTCTTTTTTCATTCTGATTTTCTAAAATAATTTTCTAAAAACTCATTCTGACAACATCTGTTTTTATAATGCAATATCTCACATATACGATCGCCAATATGAGGAAAAAATTTTTCTTTATCTGCGTGCATACAAATTATAATTGATCCTGCTGCGAAAGCTGCTTTTGTCCGCAGACAACGGTAAGATTGCCATTCCTGCATCTGATCTCATCGATCATCCTTTTAACGCTGCTGTCCTCTTTAAGATTAATTTCATATTTCAGCTCATAAAGACTGCCCATATTAGTTGTTTTTGAGGAAATAAGACGATATGACAAGGTGTAGCTGCTCAAAATATCGTCAAAGGCATTTTCAAAATCCATATCCTCGGGAACTGTGATTTTCAGCTCGGATACATCCTCCCGTGATCCGCCGAATTTCATCGCTGTAAGCACCAGCATGATCAGGCAGACAAAGCCTGTAACGGCAAAAGCAAAAACAAGCTGTCCCATACCTGTTGCAATTCCTGCCGTCATGGCAAGGAACAGTGCGCCGATCTCCCGTGAGGTCCCGGGCACAGAACGGAATCGTACAAGACTGAACGCACCCATTACCGCAACGCCCGTTCCCACGTTCCCGTTTACAAGCATTATCACCGCCTGTACAATAACGGGAAGCATTACCAGAGTGCATACAAAGCTCTTGCTGTATTTGCTTCTGAACATATAGCAAAGCGCTATCATCAGACCGAGCACAGCCGAAGAGCCTGTGCATAACAGAAGCTCGGAAACTGCGGTCTGCCCGCCTTCCGAGGTCAAGATACCGTTGAACATAATTTTAATTCTCCTTTTAATTCTTTTGTATAAAACTGCCCGTATTTCGAAAAGGATACGGGATAGAGCTTCAGCTGAGAAAGTGCTGAGGACAACCACAGCGGTATAGCGCAGGATATTTTGATCTCCAGCAGAGCGCTGCCGTCCGGGATAATTCTTATGCCATGATCTCCTGCTCTCAGACTAAGCTCGTCACGGCGGCAGCGTATGTTGAAATCGAAGGTCATACGCAGACTGTTATCCTCAAGACCGCACATTGCGATTCTGTCATAGGCGATCAATACCTTGGGGTAAGCGCTGTAATAGCTGCGAAAATATTCTATCTCCCTGAAGATCTGGCTGTCTGTGGGGATTTTTCCGCTCCGGATGTAGCTTTCCGCTTCGGAAAGAGCAATGGCAGCTCTTCTTTTGTAGACAATTCCTTTGTATTTCTTTTTCAGCTCCATAAACACCTCGGAATCATCGCTTTCCGGCACGCCGTAGCTTCTTAGCCGAAGTTTTTCCTTATAAAGCGGCTTTTCAAGAGAGTTCCGTATTATACGGTCATCGTCTGTGTCGAAATAAATGCTGCATATGGTATGCAGACCGTATTTGTCCTCGGTCATATATGGATAAATAAGCTCCCTCAGCCTGTCATACTGCTGCCTTGTGAGCATATATTTAAGTTCTTTTCGTCTGAATGTTGACTGATAATCCGTATGTATTCACCACCTGTTTGCAAAAATGAGTTCTTTGATTTCGCAGACAAAAAAGGGAGACCAATTTTCGCATTATTTTTGTATGGCAAAAATTTATTCAAGCCATATTAAAGTAACATAATTACATCATATCGTATTCATGAGAAACTGTCAAGAATATTTTTGCAAACTGTCAGTATTTTTCATATATATTTGTTTTTTTCTGGACAAAACAAATATATTGATGTATAATTATAAAAAACGTTCTCCTAATATTCTCTGTCTCGCCTTCTTGTCAGTCTTTTTCTGTGGATTGTTACAGAAGGAGCTGCACTGTAAAGAAAACGAGTGTTACAGTACATATTGCGCATGATATTTCCGATAAGATGCAAATGATTTTTCGAAAGGCGGTAAAGCATGAAAATAATCAAAAAGTATGCTGCGGTTTTATCCGCGTTTATAGCTGCGGGGATACTCTCCGGCTGTAATGAAAAAAATCCGCAGCCTGATCCTGAGGTGCAGACATCGGCTGCTTCAGATATCGTTTCGGACTATATTGAAAATGAAGCAAATGAAGCACTCGAAGAAAATGAACTTGTTTTCAGTCATGAAAGCGGATTTTACAAGGATAATTTCGAGCTTGAAATTACTTGTTCAGACCCTGATGCAAAAATATACTATACCACCGACGGAAGTATTCCCAACAAAGCAAGCACGTTATACAGTGCGCCGATAGCTCTCAAAAACAGGACCAATGAACCAAACCTATTGAGTGCGCAGACGGGAATAAGCGTCGGGGAACGGTACACTCCCCGTGAAAAGGTAACAAAGGCGAATGTTATTCGGGCAGCTGCAGTGTACGAAGACGGCAGGACAAGCGATATTTTGGACGGCACCTTCTTTGTAGGGATAGATCGTGAAAAGGAATACGGCAATGTGCCTGTGATTTCTGTTATGACAGATAATGAAAATCTTTTTGACTATAAAACGGGTATCTATGTCATGGGTGAGACTTATGACAAATGGATAGCCGAGGACGAGAATAACAAGAAGCTTGAGAGCTGGCAGTCAAAGGCGAATTTTACAAACAAAGGCAAGGAATGGGAGCGCCCTGTTTCATTTGAATTTATAACAGCAGATGGCAGCGTCGGATTTGAGCAGGATCTGGGCGTAAGGATAATGGGAGCGGCCTCAAGAAATGCTCCGCAGAAGAGTCTGCGTTTTACAGCACGGGAGGAATACGGCATCAAATCGGTAAAATACGAGCTTATCCCCGATAATCTCCGTTCGGACGGAGAAGGCAAGGTTGAAAAATACAAATCCTTCCTGCTCAGAAACGGCGGCAATGACTGCGATTTTGCAAAGATCCGTGACCCTTTGTTTCAGGAACGAGTAACGGGCAGACGGTTTGAGACGCAGCAGTTCACTCCCTGTGTTGCCTTCATAAACGGCGAATACTGGGGAATGTACTCTCTTACGGAGGACTACAGCGACAATTACATTGAAAACAACTACGGCATTGACAATAACAATGTGATCATGATAAAATGCGGTGAAATAGAAGAGGGCGAAGAAAGCGACATTTCATACTACAACGAAATGTTTGATTTTATTGTAGGAAACGATATGTCCGATCCCGCCAATTATGAAAAAGCCTGCCAAATGCTTGATATTGGCAGCTACATAGATCATGCGGCATTCAATCTTTATATCTATAATGAGGATAGCTTCTTAAAGGACAACAACTGGCGTATGTGGCGTGTCAGAACTCCCGATGACAACATTCCTGCCGCAGACGGTAAATGGCGCATGATGGTATACGACACGGATTTTTCCGCAGGAATTTATAACGGTGGCTCAAATTATGACAGGGATAATATTTCAGAATACCTGAATATAGATAAAGACGACCCTGATAATCTGCCTGAAGAGAACGGAGATACAGAGGCAAAACGCAGCCCTGCGGATATGTTCCGAGCCCTTTATGCAAATGAGAGCTTCAAAAAAGAACTCGTTCTCACCATGTGCGACATGAGAAATTTTGATTTTGAGGCTGAAGATGTCATTGAACGAATTGTTGAGCTTGACAAGGTGTACGGCAGCCTTGTTCCTGCAACCTTTAAGCGATTCGGTCCCGAATGGATAACATATCAGCCTACCGATAAATATTACGAACAGCAGATCAGCAATCTTGCCGTGTTTGTTGACGGAAGATATTCCTCAATGCCCGATGTTATGAAAAAAGCCTTTGGGCTGGGTGACTGTTTTAACGCTGAAATTTCCTGTTCAGACAGCACAAAGGGAACGGTTATGATCAATAACACTGTCCTTGATCTTGATGAAGCCGTCAAGGGAAAATATTTCACCGATTATCCGATCACTGTTACGGCTATACCCAACGAGGGCGAAGTCTTTAAGGAATGGATATGCAAAGGCTGTGAAATATCCGACCCGACCTCACCCTCTGCCGAGATCATCGTTACGGGAGATCTTACCCTTCAGGCAGTATTTGAAAATCAGAACGCAGAAAACTGATAACAGCCTTTTTTCATACTGCTATTCCCTCACATATTCCATAACATCATCATAGATCGCACGATAGCCGTTTTCGTTGATGTGCATACCCTCAATGGTGTATTCCGCTCTGAGTCTGCCTTGTTCGTCCTTGAGCCTGCGGTTTATGTCAATGTAACGCTGACCGTGCTTTTCAGCTAGCTTTTTTACTTCGGCATTGGCGGAATTTATCTTCTCGTTGGTGCGTATTTTCAGGCACTCCTTCATCTCTTCGGAGGCTGCCTCATAATTTACCGGATAATACGCCATAAGATATATTTTTACGTTTGGAACAGCGTTTTCTATTGCCGTTATTATCTTATCATAATTGTCCATAAGCTGACTTATGGGGATACTCGACCAGCTCAGATCGTTAGTGCCGATATTGATAAACACCTTTGACGGCTGTAAGTCTATGGTGCATACATCTATTACCGCAAGAAGCTCGTCGGAAACAAATCCGCCTACCCCACGATTGTAAATTATTGTATCGTCGCCGTGTTCTTCAAGCAGCTTATTTATGGGGAACATCTCCATAAGTGACGAGCCTGTGAAAACTGTCTGACCCTTTACAGCAGCCTTGTTTTCCTCTCTGCAGCGTTCAACTTTCATTTCCTTGTCTGT
>JAGBFZ010000196.1 GCA_018110855.1 Oscillospiraceae bacterium | reverse complement strand
TGCCGCCAAAGAAGCAAAACTCTCAAGAAAGGAAGGCTCATTAATGAACGAAGAAAAATTTTTCGCTATTATCTCCCGCATGAAATACATAAACCGCTGGGGTCTTATGCGGAACACAATTACAGAAAATATCAGCGAACACAGCCTTGAGACTGCTTTTATCGCTCATGTGCTGGCGCTTTACAGAAATGTGCGCTTCGGCGGAAATGTTGACCCGCAAAGGTGCGCACTGCTTGCCATGTATCACGATGTTACCGAGATAATCACGGGAGATCTGCCCACTCCCGTAAAGTATTACAATGCCGATATTCGTGCGGAATATGACAAGGTGGAGAAAATGGCGGAGGAGCGTATGCTTTCCTATCTTCCCGAGGATCTGCGGGAACATTACCGTCCATTGCTTGGTCACACCGAGGAAGAAAAGGAGCTGTGGGAGCTTGTCAAGGCAGCGGACAAGCTCTCCGCTCTCATAAAATGCGTTGAGGAACGGCAGATGGGCAACTCGGACTTTACTGACGCTGAGCAGAGCACTCTACAGTCCATTCACGAAATGGCTCTCCCCGAGGCGGAGGAGTTCCTTGCAGAGTTTATGCCCGCATATACCTCGACCCTTGATAAGCAGGCGGGAGATAAATAAAAAAATTACGGCATGAAGCTGATATGCTCCATGCCGTAATTTTTATATCATTGCGGACATTATATTCATAAGCGGCAGCATTACTGTGAGCATGACCGCTCCTGCTGCAAGCGTCAGAACTGCGGTAAGGGCAGGCTCGGCGGCGTTTATTATCTGTTCGATGCTTCTGTCGGCTTCTTCGCTGAGGCGGCGGCTTATCTTCTGCCATGCGGTATCAAAGGAGCCTGAGCTGTAGGATACACGCAGGGTCTGTGCGTAAAACACGGGCAGCAGCTCCGACTGCTCCACAGCGTCCGAAAAGGGAACGTCATTCATCACAAGGGCGGCACAGCGGTCGATTTTTTCGTTGACCCTTTTGCAGGAGCTTATGCCGCGGACATTGTTCAGGGCTTCAGCTGCGGGCAGTCCACTCATTATCATCATGGAGACCGCTCCCGAGAATTTCGCCATTGCAGCAGCTTCTGCGGCTCCTCTGAAAAAGGGAAGGGATACAAAGGCTTCTCCTGCGCTTTCCGACCGTCCGTTCACCGCAAGGAAAACCGCTCCCGCAGCAAACAATACGCCGCAGACTATGAGCATTACGGTTCCGACTGTTGTTGCCGTTCCGACGCTCCTTGACACTGCTTCGTATACCTCGGGGTCAAATTCTGCGAATATATCCGCAAACATTGGCAGCACTTTAAGGGTAAGCACCGATATTACTGCGGCGGCGATAACAAGCATTATCATGGGAGAGGTTACGGCGCTTCTCACGCTTTCCTCAAGCCTTGCCTGCTTTTCATAATATTCCGTAAGGGCTGTGAGGGCTTCGTCAAGCCGTCCCGACAGCTCCCCTGCCATGACAGTTTTTATGCAGTATTCGGGGAATACACCCGCTTCCTCAAGTGCGGCATACAAGGGCTTTTCCATTGAAAGGGAATCTGTCACCGATTTTAAAAGTGCGTTTGCCTCGGGGGTGCTTTTGCTTCTCGCCTGTGCTGCCATTACCGTTAGTCCGTCATAGACAGGCACTCCCGAATCAAGTATCTGCTCAAGCTGATAGCAGAAATATGCAACCTCGTCGGAGGTAAGGGGTCTTTTCCTTTTTGACATTTGTATCACCATCTTGTTTGATTATTCGTTATCTTCGTTATCGTGATCGTCCTCGTTATCCTCATTGTCCGCAAGCTCTGCGGTTATCTCTTCCTCTGATCTGCCACTGAGCGGTTCAATGTGATAATTCTTATTGTAGTATGCTTCGATTATCTCCCTTATCATGAGCTTGGAAAATTCTCCGTGCTCCACATATCCTGCAAAGGCTATGTCGGGGTCGTCAGAGGGGTAAAAGCCGATAAATGCGGAGCTTGTGTCCGTTCTGGTATTCTGAGGAGTTCCCGTTTTGATAGCCGCCTTTTTCGGCAGCTCGGTGAGAAGATAGCTGTCGGTATAATATTCCTTCACAGTAGGATAGGTATAGGCTTCAAAGGCAGCAGCCTCCTCCATTCCCTTGATGACAGAATCAAAGGTATAGCCCGTTTTATCCTCTATAACTGCGGCAGCTTTCGGCTCAGTTTTGCTCACGAGAGACTCCATATTATAGGTGTAAATGCTGTCCACCATATAGGTCTCATATCTCACTCCCCTGTTTCCTATGGCAAGAGCCTGATCTGCCATCTGGAGGGGGGTTATATAGGTGTCCGACTGACCGATAGCCGCCTGTATGACATTTCCTGCCTGCCAGTCAAGCTGATGATCCTCAAAGGTCTCGGGGCTGGCGATATATCCCGTTTTGATGCCTCTGCCCGTTTCAAGTCCCATTTCTTCGCCAAGTCCGAATTTTGAAGCATAATCCGCAATGGTATCTATGCCCATCACTCTGCCCACCTCATAGAAGAAGATATTGCAGGATTCCCTCAGAGCTGTCACAACGTTCACTCGTCCGTGATAGCCCGTACATTCGGGGCTCCAGCCCTCCCAGTAGGTATAATATTTCTGACAGTTTACCACGTCTGTGGGGGAAATGATACCCTCATTCAGCGCAGCTGTGGCGGTGACGGTCTTGAATGTGGAGCCGGGACGGTACAGGGCGGCTGTAACTCTGTTTGTAAGGGGTGAATTTTCTCCCTTTGCCACAAGGGAATAATTATCAATGTAATCTATAAGATTATAGGTGGGGGAGGTCGCTCCCGCAAGAAGGGCACCCGTTCTTGCGTCAAGGACGGCTATTGCTCCTGCGTCCGCTTCGGCTCCCCTTGCCTTTGATGATGTCTGATTTCTGAGCCAATAGATATGATTTTCCAGAATGGTCTGCACCTTACGCTGATAATCGCTGTCAACGGTGAGCTTGATTGTATTTCCCGGAACGGCTTCCTCAGTTATCTCGTCCTTGACCACCGCTCCCCCCTGTATTTCAAGGGTACGCACTCCCTTTTTGCCTCGGAGAGTGCTTTCAAGCGCCTTTTCAACGCCGCTCTTGCCAACAACATCGTTGAGAGCATAGCCGCTGTCTCTCAGCTTTTCGTATTCCTCGGCGGATATTGCTCCCACTGTGCCGAGAAGATGAGGGATAACGTCTCCCGTGTTCACTACTCTTACCGCTTCCTGAACGATATCCACTCCGTCAAGCTCATGGGTAAGCTCCTTTAATCTTACCACCGCTTCCATGGTGATATCCTCCGCAAAGGTGTAGCGGTTGGATACGGAAAAATCCCTGAGATACATGGTGTATCTCACTCCTGCGATTATCCTCTTTTCACGGTCGGAAAGCTTATCGTCAATGCCGTAAAGCCCGGTCATGGCGATGATACATTCCTCGGCGGTTCCATAGACCTGCACGCCGATATTTTTCCTGAGCCTTGCCACGTCCGCTTCTTTGTCGGGGAGAAATTCAAAGGGGGAATTTTCGCTTATCGGAAGAGCGTCCTCCCACTTTACATTTTCCTCCTCAAGCACCTTTGCAGTTTGCAGGATTATGCGGTTTATCTCGCTGTTGTCCGTGGGGAAAAATGCCTTTTCTATAACGGCATTGAAACCTGCCTTGTTGCTTACGAGATATTTTCCGCTGCTGTCGGCAATTTCCCCTCGGGGAGCGTTTATCACCTGCTTTGCGGTATTTGAGCTGATGGACTGCTGAAGATAGCTGCTGCCGTCCACAAGCTGGAGCTTCATCAGGCGAAGTGCTCCTATTGACATGAACGTTAAGGTCGCCGCCATTATCATTACAAAGCGGATACCGTCCGCAGCTTTGTTCATTCAGTTCACCTGCCTTTACACATTTTTTATGAGCTTATCCGAAAATATCTGCAAGCTGTCTTATATTTTCCGCTTTTGCGGATATTTTTTCCTCGGGGACATTAACTCCGAAGCCATATGCCGCATGGACAAAGGGTATTCCTGCCATATGTGCCGAATCGCAGTCCCCTGCGGTATCTCCCACATAAACGGCGGAGGATATATTATTTCTCTCCATAAGGAGCTTTATTGTCTCACTTTTGGGCTTTCCCGTATCTCCCCAGCAGAGATAATCCGTAAAAAGCCGCTCCAGTCCGCAAAATTCAAAAAATGCCTCGATATAGCCCTTCTGACAGTTGCTTACTATAAACAGACGATGATTTTCCGAAAGCTTTGTCAAGGTCTCCTCAAGCCCGTCATATAGTTTTCCGCCGTTTACTGCAAGAAAATTATTCTCATTCTCCGAGCAAAGCTCCAGAAGCTCATACTGCCTTGTGGCGGTCAGCTCAGGAAACAGCTTTTTTGCTATCTCGTCCATGGTCATTCCCATGACTCCCCGAATGTCCTCACCTGTTATATGGACGCTTCTCAGAAGAGGATCCCCCTGACATCTCACAGTTTCCTCCCATGACGCGGCAACATTTTCCGAGCTGTCCCACAAAGTTCCGTCCATATCGAAGATAATGCTTTCGGTATTCATTGCACTTCCCCCTTAATTTTACTGATTCTTTCCGTAAATTAGCATAAGCCCCTTGAGCGGAAGATCACGGTCAATTGAAATACTGCTGCGGCAGAGAGGTATCACCGTTCCTGCGGCGTCTCCTGTGGCAACAACGGAACATTCTGCCCCCATTTCCCCGTTTATGCGGTCGATAAGCCCGTCGATCATGGCTGCGCAGCCGTAAAGCACGCCGCTTCTGAGACATTCCACTGTATTTTTGCCGATTATCCTGCGGGGCGGCTCAAGGGCTATCCTCGGCAGCTGCGAGGTGCTGTTCACAAGTGAATCGAGAGACACCTTCAGCCCGGGAACGATCATTCCTCCCTGATAGGTTCCCTTTCCGTCAATTACCGAAAGGGTGGTGGCAGTGCCCATATCTATTATTATAAGGGGCAGGGGATAATTTTTCAGCCCTGCGGCGGCATTTACCACCATTCCGCTGCCAAGCTGGGCGGGGTCGTCTATCATTATGCTCAGTCCCGTTTTTATTCCGGGTCCCACCACCATGGGGCTTACTCCCGAAAGGCGCCTTACAGCCTCCTTTACGGTGCCTGTAAGTGACGGCACCACTGAGGAGATTATTCCCCCATGAATATTTTTCGGGTCACAGTCATTCAGCTCAAGTGCGGTGCGGATAAGGGCGGCATATTCCAGTGCGGTTGCCGAAGCTGCGGTGGATAGCGTTTCTCTGAACAGTATCTCACCGTCTCTGCAGCAGCCTATCACGGTATGGGTATTTCCAATATCAATGGCGAGAATCATAGCGGTCGTTCCTCTTTTAAGTAATATTTATCTATAATAATTATCTCACAAAGTTTTCGCAAGTTAAATGTGCATTTTATTAACGTTTTCTGAATTATTGCTGATTTAATGGGATATTCTTGTATATCGCCCCGTTTGCGCTCAGCTCAGTTGGTTTATTTGCACAAATTTTTCCCAAAGCTCTTGCATATTCGGAAAATGTGTGGTATAATAGCTGTGTTAAATTCGTATGGTATGTTTATTTGTATATAACGGAGGAAAAATATAATGGGTGCAATTGAGATCATCAGCGGTATTCTGCTTATTGCGTGCAGCGTTTTCATCGTTGTTATCACGCTTATGCAGTCGCAGAAGCAGCAGGGCATGACAAGTGCGATCCAAGGCTCGAATAATGACAGCTTCTACGGAAAGAACGGTCAGAACACAAGAGAAAAGGCTCTTGAGAGACTTACCAAGATCGTTGCTTTCATCTTCTTTGTAGTTGTTATTGCGGTTAATATCATTTCCGTTGTAGCCTCAAAGGGCTGATTTCAGTCTGTTCGCTCCTGCACTTCATCGGTGCGGGAGCTTTTTTGTTATAATTTTTTGTTCGGGAGGTTATTATGGCAGAGGTTTCTCAGATTTGTATCTCAAGAATTTTGAACGTTTTAGAGCAGTGCGGAAAAAAGGCTGTTCCCGAAAAGGCGCTTTACGGCAGAGTCAAGGGCAAGAAGGTATCTCAGGCGGATTTCAAAAAAGCGGCTGCCGAGCTTGCACAAAGCGGCGATATTATGCTTACAAAGCAGGGCTATATCCTCTGCCAGGCTCATGATATGTTCAAGGCGGAGGTCGCAAGGATAAACAAGACCTTCGGCTTTGTACGGCGTGAGGACGGTGTTGAGATATTCGTTCCCGGAAAGTATCTGAAGGGCGCTATGCCCGGCGATACGGTGGTTTGCAGGCTCATTCCCTCAAGAGGGGATTCCCCCGAGGGCGAGGTTTGCGCTGTGGCAAAGGAGGGCTTCTCCGAATTTACAGGCACCCTCGTTTCGGAAAATAACAGCTATTTTGTCCGTCCCGACAGCTTCTGCCGCGATCTTATCGCTGTAAGCGGCAGGGATACCGACGCTAAAGAGGGTGACAAGGTTCTTGCGGTCATTACCAAAAGAGGCGAGCGCCATGCAGATCACCGCTGCCGCATAAGCGCAGTTTTCGGCAGCTCTGACAGGGCTGTGAGCAGTGCTCTTGCGGTGCTTTACATGAATGATGTGGAGGTTGAATTCCCCATTGCGGTGCAGGACGAGGCACGGCACATATCGGGCATGAAGATAACCGACAAGGATATTTACAGCCGCCTCGATCTCAGGGACGAGATAATCTTCACCATTGACGGTGCGGACACAAAGGATATTGATGACGCTATTTCAGTAACACGCACCGAAAACGGCTATGCTCTGGGTGTTCATATTGCGGACGTTTCCCATTATGTTAAGCCTAATTCCGAGCTTGACAAGGACGCTTTTCTGCGGGGAACATCTATTTACTATGCAAACAAGGTCATTCCCATGCTGCCCAAGGAGCTTTCAAACGGCATCTGCTCGCTCAATCCCAACGAGGACAGGCTTGCATTTTCCTGCCTTATGGAGCTTGACAGCGAGGGCAAGCTCATTAAATACAAATTCAGCAAAACTGTTATCCGCTCCCGTGTGAAGGGCGTTTACAGCGAGATAAACAAAATTCTTGAATATAAGGACGATATCGGCGCCGTTCCGACAGAGCTTAAAGAGAAATATGACGGTCTTTTTGACACCATTTTCCTTATGCAGGAGCTGGCGGAGATCCTTACCGCAAACAAGCTCAAGAGGGGCGCTCCTCAAATAGACACCCCCGAATGCAAGCTGGATATCAATGAAAACGAGGTATGCGTGAACGTTTCCCGCAGAGAAAGAGGCAAGGCGGAGCTTATCATTGAGGAATTTATGCTCATGGCAAACGAATCTGCGGCGAAAACCGCAAGGGAAAATAATATTCCCTTTGTTTATCGTATCCATGAGGACCCCGCTCCCGAAAAAATAAGCGAGCTTATTGAAGTGACCGACAGACTGGGGGTTTCTCACCCCATGTTTTCAAGCGTAAAGCCCGTTCATCTTGCGGAAATACTTGATTCCGTCAAGGACACCGATCTCTCCCCCGTTATCAACAACATGGTGCTTCGTTCCATGGCTAAGGCAAAATATGCCGATGAGCCTTTAGGACATTTCGGACTTGTGCTCAAGGATTATGCTCATTTTACGTCACCTATCAGGCGTTATCCCGATCTTGCCATTCACCGCATTCTCACAGACCTTTGCTACAACAAGGAGCCTGCTGCAGTCATTGCAAAGAAGTACGGCAAATTTGCAAATGCCGCATCTTTGCAGTCCTCCGAATGTGAGCTTACCGCAATGCGGGTGGAGCGTGAATGTGAGGACTGCTACATTGCCGAATATATGTCCGCTCATCTGGGTGAGGAATTTGAGGGAATGGTAAGCTCGGTTACGGATTACGGTATGTATGTTGAGCTGCCCAACACCGTTGAGGGGCTTGTGAAGATGGAGACCCTGCCCGACGGGACATATGATTTTGACGGACATTTCTCAATTACACGAAACGGCGAAACGGTTTATTCCGTTGGTCAGCACGTCAAGGTAAAATGCGTCAAGGCAGACCCCGCAAGCGGAAATGTGGATTTTGTGATTGTAACGGAATGATCTGAAAGGAGCAGATATCATGCTCGAAAGTATCCCCACGGCCGAGGAAATGACTGCGCTGCTCGGAGAGCATTTATATAGTGTGTGGCAGGAGCTGTGCGGCAGGATAGACGAAAAATACGAGATGGAGCTTATCCCTAACAAGGGCTTCGGGGACTGGATATATGAGCTTAAATACCGCAGAGGCGGCAAGACCCTCTGCACCCTTTATGCAAAGAAGGATGTCATGAGCTTCTGGGTAATACTCGGAAGAGATGAACGGGCAAAATTTGAAGCAAGGAGAAGCGAATTTTCTGCCGATATTCAGAAAATCTACGATGAGACCAAGTCTTACCATGATGGCAAATGGCTGATGTTTGAGCCGAAGGATGACACTTTATTCGATGATTTTATGGCTCTGCTTGCGCTCAAAAGGAAGCCCAACAGGAAATAATTGGTTAGTGAAAATAGAAATGACAACTAATGTATGCACAAACCCATACAAAAATTTCTTTGTCAAAAACGTTCCACCGGAACGTTTTTGAGGATAGTTTTGCACAACCGCCAAAGAAGGGGAGGCGGTCTTGTTCGCCCCCTCGAAATGCTGTCGCATTTCTCACCCCTGCTCCGTTCTTTTGATAAAAAAGGAGATTTCGCCCTCTGCGGAGGGCGACAAGGGGACGCTGTCCTGTGAACTTCCCTCTGCGTACCCAATCAATTATCGGTACCGAGCCGCAAACTGACAGTCCATACAAAAGTATAAACGACTTACCAGCGGGGGTTCCCCGCCCCTTGACCCCTGCCACCTTTGAAAAGGTGGACGAAACTTTTACTATGTCCTCATTTGTGCAGATTTTTTCATCTATGGACTTTTTCAAC
>JAGBFZ010000195.1 GCA_018110855.1 Oscillospiraceae bacterium | reverse complement strand
GACAAAGGAAACCATTCAGCATAATGTTGACTGCTTCAAGAAGCAGATGAGCCGATTCATTGACTTCTCCGATGACAAGGCAATTCTTGTCAACAACGGCGACTGGCTTCTTGACCTTAACTATGTTGACGTTCTCAGGGAAGTTGGTGCTTGCTTCTCGGTAAACAAGATGCTCACCTTCGAGTGCTACAAGCAGAGAATGGAAAGAGGTCTTACCTTCCTTGAGTTCAACTACATGATCATGCAGTCCTACGATTTCTATATGCTGTTTCAGAAATACGGCTGCAATATGCAGTTCGGCGGCGACGATCAGTGGGCTAATATGCTGGGCGGCACAGAGCTTATCAGAAAGAAGCTTGCCAAGGACGCTCATGCAATGACCATTACTCTGCTCACCAATTCCGAGGGCAAGAAGATGGGCAAGACCGAAAAGGGTGCTGTATGGCTCGACCCCGAAAAGACCTCTCCCTACGATTTCTTCCAGTATTGGAGAAATGTGGGCGACGGTGATGTTATCAAGTGCTTAAAGCTCCTCACCTTCCTGCCCATTGAGCAGATAGAGGAGATGGAGCGCACCATGAGCGGCGCAGAGCTTAACAAGGCTAAGGAGATTCTTGCTTACGAGCTTACTGCACTTATCCACGGCAAGGAGGAGGCTGACAAGTGCCTTGAGGCTGCAAAGAAGCTTTTCGGCGGTTCGGGAAACACCGATGATATGCCCACCACCGAGATACCTGCGGCGGAGCTTGAGGGCGGAATCAACATTCTCGACCTGCTTGTTAAAACGGCTCTCTGCCCTTCAAAGAGCGAGGCAAGGAGACTTGTTACTCAGGGCGGCGTTTCCGTTGACGATGTTAAGGTGACTGACCCCAACGGCGTTATTGAGATAGCTGACAGCGTTATCATCAAAAAGGGCAAGAAGGTTTATCACAAGGTGACAAGAGCTTAAACTTTGAAAAATTGGCGGCTGAGTGAAAAGTTCACTCAGCCGTATTATTTGTAGTGACAGAATTTTTCAGAACCATTCACATTTCTCCATCCTCCCGAATAGAATGTAATATTACTATTCTTATGGAGGTACAGCATATGTTAGATGAATATAAATTTCCTCCCTGCAGACCCGACTGCTTCAAGGAGGCTGTAAGCATCGAGGCTATGCGCATATTCGATACCTGCTCGGAGAGAGACTGTATCAGCGATCTTACCGTTGCTCTTGACCCCGGTTACTGCCTGACCGACTGCATGACTGTCGTAAAGACCCGCTGTGCAGAGGTTTCGGGGGTATGCATTTCCGTTGACTGTGTGCCCTTTAAAAACGGATATTATGCAGTAGATCTGACCTACACCTTCAGGCTCACCATGGACGCCTACGAGAATGCCTGCACCGATGAGGCTGTTACTCTCAAGGGCTGTGCCGTATGGAACAAGAGAGTTATCCTTTACGGCAGCAAGGGCAGCTTCAAGACCTTTGACAGCGATGATAATGTTTCGGGAGAGACCGATAAGTGCTGCAAGATATGCAGCAAGCCCAAGGTCACTGTCAGCGTGGTTGAGCCTATTGCTCTTGAGACCAAGATCGAGTGCATTAAATCAACTTCGGGCTGCGAATGTTCGGTTGTCAGGGGAATTACCGTTACTCTGGGGCTGTTCAGCGTTGTCCGCATTATGAGACCTGTTTCCCTGCTTATCCCCACCTATGATTACTGTATTCCCGACAAGGAGAGCTGCGCTTCCAAGGAGACCCCCAAGGAAATATTCGGCAGACTGGAATTCCCCAGCGATGAATTTTTCCCCGGCGCAAGCCCAATGCCCCCTGCGGATATGCCTCCCGAGGACGGGAAAGGCTATGACTATATGCCCGATAACGGAGATGCCTGATCTATGATATAATACAGGCATAGGCTGAAAGACTGCTGTTACAAAATGCGTGACAGCAGTCCTTTTTTATGATATAATAGCATTATACATATAATGACAGGAGAATTAAAAATGGGAAAAACTGACTGCTGCTTCATGCAGGAAAATGAATGGTTCCGATACAGGGTGGGAGCAATAATTGTCTCCGGTGAATATGCACTTTTTGCAAAAAGCGATGCGGACGATTATTATTATACCGTGGGCGGGGGAGTCCATGTGGGCGAACATTCCGAGGACGCTGTTTTAAGGGAAACCTTTGAGGAAACAGGGGAGCGGTTTGAGATAGAACGCCCCCTATGCCTTGTGGAGAATTTCTTTTTCGGCGACGGATCGCTTGAAGGGCTCGACTGCCATGTTATGGAGTTTTATTACCTGATGAAGCCTGCGCAGAAAAAGGATATCACCGTTACGAGTATTACGGCAAACGGCGCTTCGGAGAAAATGCACTGGCTTCCCATAAGCAGACTTTCGGAATACGATATCCGTCCGAATATTGCAAAAAGGCTTGCCATGGCTCCTCCCGATAGCTTTGCAGCCTATGTGAATGATGAAAGGAAATGAGAGCGGATATACACTCTTTCAGCTTATGAGGAGAATTTAGGCTTCCTCTCTCTTTTTCCTGCCGAAAGCAGGGCAAACACCGCTGCAGATGAGCAGACAAAAAGGATAAGGCTTATAAGCTCTCCCGAAAATTCCGCACGGGATATACTTACAACAGCCGCTCCGAAGCTGCAGCAGGCAAGCCCTTTTAAAAGCGGGCATACAACATAGCTTTTAATATCAAATCTAAGTCCCGCTTCTCTGCATACCACGATTATCCGTGCAATATTGCTGATAACATTGCTGGCATAATAAGAAATAAGCACGCCGCCGAAGCCTATTTTTCCAACGAATATCATAACGCAGCCTATCCTTACCGCATATTCGAACAGGGAATTGACCGTGGAAAAATTCTGCCTTCCCATTCCCTTGAGAAGCCCCTCAAGAACGATCTCAAGATATATAAAGGGTATAACGGGGGCAAGGATAACAAGGGAGCGGCTTACCAGCTCCTCCTGCGGACACAGGACCCGACCTGCCGTTTCACCGCCGAGAAAAAACAATGCGGAAATGAAAAATGCATAGGAAAACGCTTTGCGGAATGTACCGTCTGTAAGCTCGGCAAGTCTTTTCCTGCGTTTCTCGGGGTCATCGCAGCGGTTTGCAAGAGCCGCCTCGGGAACGATTATTCCCGAAAGGCTGGAAAGCACTGCCGACGGAAAGAATATTGCAGGCATTATAAGAGCTTCAAAGCATCCGTAGCAGCTGAGGGCTTCCTCTGCGCTGCGGCTGTATTTGAGCAGTGCAGCAGGCACAAGAAGCTCGTTTGCCGAGGACATGAGCATCTGTACATAGCCGCTCACAAGGATAGGCAGCGAGCCTTTCAGATAGCCCGATACATTGTCGGTAGCTAACGGTGCGGAGCATGGGGGCAGCCCTCGGAATGTCTTGTACTCCTCCGCATATTTCAATATGTAATAAACAAAGCTGATAAATTCCCCGAATAAAATGCTTGCTGCAGTTACAGCATAAAAAAGCTCCGTTCCGCCGAAGAAAAGCAATCCCGAAAAAAGCGCAGCCCATTTTGCGGCAAATTCAATAAGATCTCCCCGCATAGGCACGTCCACACATCTTATCCCGTGGAAATATCCCTTGATGCAGGAGCCTGCGGAGGCAAAGGGCAGGCTTATTGCAATGAAACGCACTGCCATAGTAAGCTCAGCACTGTGCAACAGCTTCACCCCAATAAGCTCAGCCGCAAAGAATGAGCATATCCCGAAGCTCATGGAAAGGCAGAAGGAAAAGGT
>JAGBFZ010000194.1 GCA_018110855.1 Oscillospiraceae bacterium | reverse complement strand
TGCAATTTATGGCGGTATAATCGCGGGTGCTCTGACGATACTTGTAATTTGCAAGCTGAAAAAAATAAAGCTTACCAAAGCTCTGGATATGGCAGCTCCTGCTGTTATGATAGGTCAGATAGTGGGCAGATGGGGGAACTTTTTCAACGGAGAGGCTTTTGGAGAAGAGGTGCTTGAGAGCGAATTTCTCTATTTTATCAGAATGGGTCTTTCACACGGAAACGGAGTTGAGATAACCTCTTATTATCACCCCACATTTTTGTATGAGTCACTTTGGAATCTGATAGGATTTGTTATTATAAATCTGCTTTATAAAAAGAAAAAATTTGACGGTCAGGTCGTTCTCATGTATGTGACATGGTACGGATTCGGCAGAATGCTTATTGAGGGCTTGAGAACCGACAGCCTCTATCTTGGAGTATTCAGAATATCACAGATAGTCGGATTTGCTTGCTTTGTTGTTGGTGCTGTACTTCTTATCTACAATCTTACAAAGGCAAGACGTGCAGATCTGACACAGCAGGAATATGTTGCGGCATACCCGAAATTTTCACATGCTATAGCACCCGATGAGGACATGGAGTCGAAAGAAAATGGTGAAGATGGCGAAGTCGCAGAAGACCAAAGCCAAGAAATGAATACAGATGTGGAAGAAGATACGTCCGAAGAGATAGACGAAGAGGCAAGACAGGCAGATATTTCGGACAAGCTTAAGAACCTTTTCGGTGACGATAAAAATTGATTGTGGAGGAATTTGATATGGCAAAAATAATTGATGGAAAAGCAATTTCGGCAGAGATTCGTGCAGAGATCAAGGCAGAGGTCGAGCAGAGAATTGCGCGTGGTGAATGCCGTCCCGGACTTGCTGTTATTATTGTAGGTGAGGATCCTGCATCGCAAGTATATGTAAGAAATAAAAAGAAGGGCTGTGAGGAAGTCGGTTTCTATTCCGAGGTGTATGAGCTGCCTGCTGAAACAAAGCAGGAGGAGCTTAATGCGCTTATCGATAAGCTCAATGCCGACAACAAGATACACGGTATACTGTGTCAGCTGCCTTTGCCAAAGCATCTTGACGAAAATGAGGTCATTCTCAGAATAGATTCCAAGAAGGATGTTGACGCATTCCATCCCTACAATGTAGGAAAGATAATGATCGGAGATTATGATTTTCTTCCTTGCACACCCGCAGGTGTTATGGCTCTGCTTGAAAGAAGCGGAATAGAAGTTGCGGGAAAAGAATGTGTTGTTGTGGGACGCTCCAACATTGTAGGCAAGCCCCAGGCAATGCTTTTGCTCCATGCAAACGGAACGGTTACAGTTTGTCACAGCAGAACAAAGAATCTTGCTGAGGTCTGCAGAAGAGCGGATATACTTGTAGCGGCTATCGGCAAGGCAGATTTCTTTGGTGCAGACATGGTGAAAGAGGGGGCTGTAGTTATCGATGTCGGTATGAACAGAAGGGCTGACGGAAAACTCACGGGGGATGTGAATTTTGCCGAGGTAGAGCCCAAGGCGTCGTACATCACACCCGTTCCCGGCGGAGTAGGTCCAATGACGATCACAATGCTGCTCAAGAACACATTGACAGCGAGCAAAAAGTAAAAAGATCGAAAAGCAGCCGAAAATTTCGGTTGTGATTTAACAATAATTATAAACAGATCAAGAGGTTAAAAATGCCCGAACTTTTGTCTCCCGCGGGAAATTTTGAAAAAATGAAGGCGGCAATCCGCTATGGGGCTGATGCCGTTTATCTTGCAGGCCATCTTTTTGGCATGCGCTCTGCTGCAGACAATTTCTCCGATGAGGAACTCTGCGAAGCAGTAAAATACGCTCATGAACACAATGTAAAGGTGTATCTTACGGTAAATACGATGCCTCACGGATATGAGTATCCGAGATTGAGGGAATTTCTTAATACAATAAAGGATTATGGGATCGATGCGATCATTGCCGCAGATCTCGGAGTTATAGCCACAATAAAGCAGATACTGCCAAAAATGGAGATACACATTTCAACGCAGGCGAGTATAGTCAGTCCTGAGTCAGCTCTCGCTTATGCTTCTCTCGGTGCTAAAAGACTCGTGCTTGCGCGCGAGCTTGATCTTTCTGAAATTAAGGCTATAAAGAAGGCTCTTCCCGAAGGGATAGAGCTTGAGGCTTTTGTTCACGGCTCAATGTGTGTTTCGTACAGCGGACGCTGTATGCTTTCAAATCACATGATCGGACGCGATGCAAACAGAGGTGCTTGTGCGCAGCCTTGCCGTTGGAACTATAAAATAGTGGAAGAAAAACGCCCCGATATGCCTATTCCGATAGAGGAAAATGAGCTTGGCACATTTATTATGTCATCAAAGGATATGTGTACGATAGGAATCATACCGGAACTTATTGAGGCAGGAATAGATTCCTTTAAGATCGAGGGAAGAATGAAGAGTGCGTACTATACCGCTGTCGTTACCAACGCTTACCGTATGGCTATAGACAAATATACAGCCGACCCCGACAATTATTCTTTGAATGAGGAGCTGTACGTTGAGCTTGACAGCGTTTCGCACAGAGAGTACTGTACGGGATATTATCTTGATCCGGTATCACAGCAGGCACAGCTTGCTTCAAATGTTGGATATATACGTGAAAAGTCATATTTTGCAACAGCAATTGAATATGATGAAAGTGATATCCCAAAATCGCTCGAATTTGAGAACGCTAACGGTCGCTTGGCACTTTTTATGCAAAAGAATAAGGTGAAGCGCGGAGATGCCGCGGAGATCATTTCTCCCGGTTTTATAGGCAGAACGGTCGATGTCGATGAACTTTACGATGAAAAGGGCTTGCCAATAGAATCCGCTCCCCATCCTTTTATGAAGTTCTGGATCCGCGTTCCTTTTGATGTCAGAGAGGGAGATATTATGAGAAGTTCCGACAGGTGTTGATCGGGACGCTTGTCATCATCTGTTTACGGAGGAATTTGTGTTTGTTGAAATATTGAAAGCGATACTGTTTGGTGTCGTCGAAGGGATAACCGAGTGGCTTCCTGTAAGCTCTACGGGGCATCTCATTTTGTTGGAGGAATTCCTTTCTCTGCGTGTTGGAGCAAATATGTCAGCAGGGGCATCTGTTGAATTTACAGAGGA
>JAGBFZ010000193.1 GCA_018110855.1 Oscillospiraceae bacterium | reverse complement strand
TGTAACGAAGGGCTTTTCGGGATCGTTATGGATAGCATTCTTGTTAACGGTGATGTAAACCTCATCAAGACGGTTCTCAAGGAGCTTTCCTGTGATGTTGAAGGGACGGAGATCAACCAGCATCAGGTGATTGTCGGTGCCGCCCGAAACAAGGTTGAAGCCTCTGTCAAGAAGTCCCTTTGCAAGAGCCTGAGCATTCTCAACAATACGTCTGCCGTATTCCTTGAATTCGGGCTTGAGAGCCTCGCCGAAGCAGACAGCCTTGCCTGCAATAACGTGCATGAGAGGACCGCCCTGTGTGCCGGGGAAGATAGCAGAGTTGATCTTCTTTGCAAGAGCTTCGTCATTTGTGAGGATAAGTCCGCCTCTGGGACCTCTGAGGGTCTTGTGAGTTGTGGTTGTAACGATATCCGCATAGGGAACGGGGGACTGGTGCATACCTGCGGCAACAAGACCTGCGATATGAGCCATATCAACCATAAGATATGCGCCGACGGACTTAGCGATCTGAGAGAGCTTCTCAAAGTCGATAGCTCTGGGATATGCGGAAGCACCTGCAACGATAAGCTTGGGCTTATGCTCTTCTGCAAGCTTCTGAACGGTATCGTAATTGATCATCTCTGTTTCATCATCAAGACCGTAGGAAACAAAGTTGAAGTATTTTCCAGAAATATTTACGGGAGAGCCGTGGGTAAGATGTCCGCCGTCTGCAAGGCTCATTCCGAGAACGGTGTCGCCGGGCTGGAGGAGAGCCACATAAACTGCGGTGTTTGCCTGTGCGCCCGAGTGAGCCTGAACATTGGCAAAATTTGCGCCAAAAAGCTTCTTTGCTCTTTCGATGGCAATGGTCTCGACGATGTCAACGTCCTGACAGCCGCCGTAATATCTCTTTCCGGGATAACCCTCTGCGTACTTGTTTGTGAGAACGCTGCCCATAGCTGCCATAACGGCGGGGGAAACGATGTTCTCGCTGGCGATAAGCTCAAGGTTTCTCTTCTGGCGTGCAAGCTCCTTAGCCATAGCCTCGCCGACCTCGGGATCGACCTTTTCAACATAGCCAATGGTGTCAATAATATCCTTGTACATTTTTTATGCTCCTTTTCATCAAAATAAACGGTAATTCTATTATACTATACTTTTACAATAATTTCAAGGCTGTTTTTGAAAAAATTGCAGCAATCGATCAGATTCAGTTTTCCGCACAGGCAAAGCCCAATATCTGAATAGACTTATCCCCATTATTATCGGAGGGGACTATCTCAATTTCCATGTCCTTGACGGTCTGAAATTTGATTATCTGCTGAGAAAAAGCCTCTCCCCAGCCGTCAGACTGATTGGTATTCACCGTTTTGAGCTTTGCGCCGTTCATATAAACATCAAAGCTGCCCATGGAGGGGGAATTGTTCCGCTTATATATCACAAAGAATGAGCTTGCTTTTGTGCTAATTTTAATTGGGTCGCTGCCGCCCTTGTATTCCCATGAGCAGGGGAATCCCGACGGACCCGACTGAACCGCTTCAAATGAGCCTGTTTCGGAGATGGTTATCCTGTCATTTCCCATTTCGGGAGTGGCAAGAGCAGCATTTTTATAAGCCGTTCCGAATTTCGGAACAGCGGGAAGTGTGTATTCGCCGCTGTCGGGAGCGTTCTCTGCCGCTGTAAGAAGATTTGCGATAAATTCGCATAAAAGCTTGTGTCCCTCGGTGTTTGGGTGGGACTGATCGTTGGAATATTCCTTCCAAGTCATGCGCCCTTCCTCAAACTCGGGAGTAAGAGCGTCCGCCGCCGATACCATGGGCAGCCCGTAATGCTCACCGATCTCCTTCATGTGCGCCTGAGCGGTGTAGCCCGATTCGATAACATTGAAGATAAGCACCACCGCAGGGGCATTGTCCTGCTCAAGTACTGTTCTTACAAGGGATTCATAGGATTCCTTTGCAATATCGTCCTGACTGTCGTTAACCGCAAATTCCACGAAAACAATGTCGGGCTTTGCGCCGAGAACGTCCCTTTCAAGGCGCAGAACACCCAGATTCGATGGAGTTCCGCTGAGACCAGCATTAATATATTCCACATTTTCGCCTGTGCCGTAGGTGTCACGGAAAAATTCATAGGAAAGCCTTGCATAGCAGCTGCCCGCATTTGCGCCCACGCCCTCGGTGATCGAGCCGCCGATGTATGCAATTGCAGTTCTTTCTCCCGAGCGTGCCTGCTCCATTTTTGCTTTTAGTCTTGAGGTG
Source organism: Oscillospiraceae bacterium (assembly GCA_018110855.1). Lineage (GTDB taxonomy): Bacteria > Bacillota > Clostridia > Oscillospirales > Ruminococcaceae > Huintestinicola. The sequence continues at coordinate 3,006 of JAGBFZ010000193.1, read as the reverse complement.
TTTCCAAGGCTGTAAAGGGAGCGGTCAACCATTGCACTGTGAAATTCCTCTGGAGTTTCGGGAGCCTTTTCGGTTTCGGATACAGATGAGACCGCTTCCTCCGAAACGGTGCTTTCGGGAGCGATGCTTGGGGCTGCTGTGCATGATGCGAGCAATGCCGCAGAAAGCAGAGCCGCAATGGGTATGCTTATCTTTTTCATATTATTTCCCTTCAATTTCTGAATGAATTATCCACATATTTTTTTGAGCCGATATAAAGGCTCATAAATTCCATATCATCAAGGGGAGGATATTTTTTCTGAAATTCCTCATAGCTCATGCCGTAGGTTTCACGGAAATAGCTGTCCCGTCTTTCCTCTTCCTCGGCAGTGAGATAGTTTTTCTCCAAAATAGTCAACCTTCTTCCAATACTTCCGAGAGCCTGCAAATTATACTGTTTGAAACAAGAAATCCTTGTGGAGTGAGAATTATCCGACCGCCTGCGATACTCAGAAGACCGTGCATTTCGAGGGGCTTTGCGGCATGGATAAGCCTGTCTCCCGCACTCCCCGCAGGGATAGCATATCCCTCCGAAAGCCGCAGAGCAAGCATGAGCCGTTCCTCTTCACCGCAGGGAGAATCGTCCGTGACGATCTCCTGCTGCCGCTCACTGTCTATAAATGCATGAATATCCTTTGGGACTGCAAAGCGCTTTCCGTCAATGCAGGAATGAGCCGAAGGCCCCACTCCGAAATATTCCTCACACCGCCAGTATTTCAGATTGTGGCGGCACTCATAGCCCTTTTTTGCAAAATTTGAAATTTCATACTGAAAATAACCATGCTCCTCGAGAGCGGAAACTGCAGCCTCGTAATAATCTGCCATAGTGTCGCTGTCGGCACAGGCGTTGACCCGTTGGGGGCACTTTGCAAGGACCGTGCTTTCTTCGATTTTTAAAATATATGCGGAGACGTGATCGACACCAAGCTTGGAAAGCCTTTCAATATTTGAAATGATCGTATCCTTGCTCTGATAGGGCGTTCCCAGCATAAGATCGGCAGAAATGTTCTCAAAGCCTGCAAGACGGGCGTTTTTTATTGTATCCGCAGCCTGAGCCGCCGAATGGAGCCTTTCAAGAAAATACAGATCTCCGTTATCAAGGGACTGTATCCCCACAGATATCCTGTTTATGCCTGCACGTCGGAATTCTTCAAACTTATCACGGTCTGCGGAATCGGGATTGCACTCAGCGGAAATCTCGGCATTGTCTGCAATATTCGCTGATGAAAGGATATCGGATATCTGCCTTCCCGTGAGCAGAGAAGGAGTGCCGCCGCCGAAATAAACCGTGTCATAGCTTTCGCTTCGTGCCTTGATATTCCTGATGACCGCCTGCACATAGCTCTCGGCAAGAGATCTGTCTGTTACCGAGTAAAAATCACAGTAAGGGCATTTTCTGCGGCAGAATGGCACATGGATATAAAGCCCCTTACTCATCGAGCTTCAGCACAGCCATGAAAGCCTCCTGAGGTACTTCAACTGTACCCAGCTGCCTCATGCGCTTTTTGCCCTCCTTCTGCTTTTCAAGCAGCTTTTTCTTTCGGGTAATATCGCCGCCGTAGCACTTTGCAAGCACGTCCTTGCGCATTGCCTTGACCGTTTCTCTTGCAATGACCTTGCCGCCGATAGCCGCCTGAATGGGGACCTCGAAAAGCTGACGGGGAATGTTGTCCTTGAGCTTTTCCGCAATTTTTCTTGCCCTTCCGTATGCCTTGTCCGCATGGATAATAAAGCTGAGAGCGTCCACCACATCGCCGTTTAAAAGCACATCAAGCTTAACGAGTTTGGAGGGTGCATAGCCCATAAATTCATAGTCAAATGAAGCATAGCCCCTTGTGCGGGATTTTAGTGCGTCAAAGAAATCGTAAACAATTTCATTGAGGGGCAGCTCATAATGCAGCTCAACTCTTGTCTCGTCAAGATATTTCATATCCTTGAAAATGCCGCGTCTCTCCTGACAGAGGTCCATAATGCTGCCCACATAATCTGAGGGGGAGAGAATGGAAGCTTTGACCATAGGCTCCTCAGCGGAGGATATGCTTGCAGGGTCGGGATAATTTGAGGGATTGTCGATAAAAACGGTCTCTCCGCTTGTGAGAGTTACTTTATAAATAACCGAGGGAGCAGTGGTAACAAGATCAAGATTATATTCTCTTTCAAGTCTTTCCTGAATTATCTCCATGTGGAGAAGTCCTAAGAATCCGCAGCGGAAGCCGAAGCCAAGAGCGGCAGATGTCTCGGGTTCAAAGGAAAGAGCTGCGTCATTTAACTGAAGCTTTTCGAGAGCTTCTCTTAAATCACCGTATTTTGCACCGTCAGCTGGGTATATACCCGAGAATACCATGGGATTAACCTCTCTGTAACCGGGGAGCGGCTCGGGACAGGGGGTTTCAGCATCGGTAACGGTGTCGCCAACCTTGGTGTCGCCAATGCTCTTGATTGAGGCGGCAATATAGCCTACCTCGCCTGCACAAAGACTGCCTGCGTTAACAAGGTCGACAGCGCCCATGAAGCCTGCCTCAACAACGGTAAATTCAGCACCCGTTGCCATAAGCCTTATGGTCTGACCAATCTTTACAGAGCCGTCAACTACTCTTACATAGATGATAACGCCCTTGTAGGAATCGTAATAGCTGTCAAAAATGAGAGCCTTGAGAGGAGCATTTGGATCACCCTTGGGAGCGGGAACGTCTGTTACAACCCTCTCAAGCACCTCTTTGACATTTGTGCCGAGCTTTGCTGAAATCCTCGGAGCGTCCATTGCAGGTATGCCGATAACGCTCTCCACCTCTGCGCATACTCTTTCGGGGTCTGCGGAAGGCAGATCTATCTTGTTCACAACGGGGACCACCTCAAGATCGTGCTCAATGGCAAGATAGGTGTTCGCTAACGTCTGAGCTTCGATTCCCTGTGAAGCGTCCACTACCAGAACAGCTCCTTCGCATGCTGCAAGAGAGCGTGATACCT
>JAGBFZ010000192.1 GCA_018110855.1 Oscillospiraceae bacterium | reverse complement strand
GTCACCGTTGAGTCTTACGGGCGTAGCTGTTACACCCACTCGGCGGCAGTCGGGGAAATAGTCATATATCTTGCGATAAGTGTTTGCAAGGCAATGATGATTTTCATCGGTAATTATCAGCTTTGGCTCGGGAATTTTACCAAGCCTGCGGGCGGCGGTTTGTACCATCATAATGTCACAAAGCCGCATATTAACGCCCCATCGGGTGAAGGTGTTCCGTATCTGGTCACACAGCTCTCGGCGGTGAACGAGAAACAGAACACGATTACCCTTTGCGGTGGTCTGCTTGGCGATATCGGCAATTATGACCGATTTACCGCCGCCGCAGGGGAGGACTATGCAGGGCGATCTGTAGCCCTCCCGGTAAGCCTGCCTTACGCCGTTTTCCAGATCAATCTGATACGGGCGGAGCGGCATTTGCTTTCGCCTCCTGTTTCTGCTGTCTCACAATTTTTGAAACACAGTTTATGCACAGCTTTCGACCGTAGCATTTCTGCGACCCTTCCACTATCTGAGCCACAGTTCTTGTGTCTGTGGGTCTGATGACCTTTCCACAGTCAGAGCAGCGTTCGGGATTTACGCCCTTGTCCAGCCAGTCCTTAAGTTCCTTGCCAAGTTCGGGAGTGATAACGCTTGCAAAGCCATCAAGAAATGTGGTGTCCTTTGAAGTCACCGCAATGTGGTCTCTGCCGATGTTCATAGCGATATCGAATTCATATTCGGTATCGTCTCTCTGAACGGGGGCAAGTCCAATTTTTACGGGAACAGTCTTGCCCTTGTCATTCAGCTCCATCGCATAAGCCATCTTCGCACGCATTGTAACTATCGTGTGAGCATTTACAGCAAGTATCGTGTTCACAAGATTGTTCTGATACTTGCCCGCTTCGTCCCAGGCTGTATAGTCATTCTTTCCGGGGCGGGTCTTGGCAATTTCCGACTTAATGTCAAGAACGCCGCCTTCGTTGTTCCAGGCGTGAGAAAAGCTGTCAACGATAACAACACCGTCCTCACCCACAACAGAAACGGCAGTCTTCACAGCAGAAATATATCTGTCGGGGGAATAAGGCGGCTCAAGCTCGCAGTACATATATTTACCCGTAGGAATTTCAAGATCCTGCCTGTCCGCATAGAATTTACCTCTGCCGTGCTCTGTGTCGATGAGGGCAATCTTTTTCCAGTCGCCTGTAATCCCGTATGCAATGTACAGCGCCGAAAGTGTCTTGCCCGCTCCCGAAACTCCGCAGAGTGCCATACGGAGTTTGGATTTTTCACGTGTAACTTCGCCAAAATTATAATCGCTCATTGCTTTCACCTCACTTTATTATGAGACTGCGGGTACGCGTAAGGCGCACACCCGGAATACCTTTTGCTCCCTGCTGAAGCTCTTTCTTGAGGGGCGTTTTCTTGATGGTCGGAAGTTCATATTTCAGCAGATCATCACGATCATTCGCCTGTGCCCAGTTGATAAACTCAATGTCATTGATAACCTCAACGCTTTCCGCATTGTTGCGGAGAGAGCAGGCAGCCCTTATGCCGTCAATCTTCTTAACGCCGATATCGTCCATACACTTGACAACGTAATCCTTAAGGCGTTCAGCCTGCTTCTCTTTGACGGAGATCCTTGCTGTAAGCTTGGATTTCTCCGACTTCATCTCCTCGACCTCTGCGGTAAGGTTTTTGATAAACACAAGAATGTTCTCAGCCTTGTCACCGAATTCCTCCTCAATGCCCTCGAGGGTGTCAAACCACGCCTGCACCATTTCGGCACGGGCAGCGTCCGCATCGGGAATAACGTTGCCTTCATCGTCAATGGCTCTGCCCTGCTCGTCTGTATCGAATTCATATGTGGAAATAGCCTCGTATCTGTCGAACAGGTCTCTGAATGTATCGCTTAACTCGTAAAGTTTCATACTCTTAAAACCTGCGCTTTCTGTATAATATTTTTTAAATATGCATTGCCGCTCAGAGTTTTGACTATGGCATCATAATCGTCCATAGTCATTCTGATAACGAAGGACTTGACATTGCTTTCAGCCTTCGGAGCATTAAGCTTAGCCTCTGCCGCCTCTGCTCTGTCAAGAGCCACATTACGCTGATTTCGCATATCGGCAAGGTCCATGTCCGCCTCGTCCCGGAATTTCTCAAAGTCGAGATTTATTTTGCGGATAGTCTCGTTGAATTTTCTCTCCGCATCGGCGTCGGTCTGAACCATAACATCAACGGGGCGGGATTCAAGCTCCCGTATCTGTTTCATAAGGTCCTGATTTTTGTGCAT
>JAGBFZ010000191.1 GCA_018110855.1 Oscillospiraceae bacterium | reverse complement strand
GAATGCTTTTTTAAGCGATCTTCCCGTCTTGTTTTATTCTGTGAGTCCCAGCAAATTATATGGATCATCAAAGCCGGGGACAACAGCCACATCTGCTGATGTCATAGGCTGTGTTTCCTCGGGAACAGGAGCTTCCTCGGGAACACTCGGTGTATAGGCTGCACCGCTGTTGGTAAATTCCGCAGAGCCGTCTCCGTAGCAGGAGTATTCGCACCTGCCCAGATAATCCGCCGCTCCCCGAACAATAGCCTCGGCAATTCCGTTCTGATGAGTGGGATCTGCAAGAGCCATTGCTTCGGTATAATTGGTAACGAAAGCACATTCAATAAGCACAGACGGGAAATCCTGCTGCTGGGTAACAAAGAAATAATTATACTGCTCTCCCCTGTCCATGCCCTCTGCCATATCCACGTTATTGCTCAGATATGAGCCAAGACGTGCGGAAATTCTGTCGGCAAGAGGCTGTGAAAAGGGCGTGAAATAATAGGCTTCCGCTCCCCTTGCGCTTTCTCCTGCGGCGTTGCAGTGGATCGCAAGGAAAAGGTCGGGGTTATACTGCCTTGCAATGGAAGCTCTCTGCGCCGTTACATATGTCTCGCTCTCGGTCTTGAGACGGATAACGTTGGCTCCCTCCGCCTCAAGCTTAGCGGCAACCAGCTTTGCAATAGCAAGATTTGCCTCCTGCTCCTTGATATGTCCCACGGCTCCGGGGTCAAACTGTGAAGCCCCCGTATATCCGTGACCGGGGTCGATGACAACAGTGGCACCGTTCAAGGAGCTGCGGCAGCCGTTGAATCTGAATGTCAGATTGCCCTCGCCGTCATAGGAGGAGGTAACTCCCCCGAATATGCCCGACTGCCTGAGGGTGAGAGTGAGCCTTGTTTTTGTAAGCTCTCCCGATTCATAGGTATCCCATACGCCCTCTGTAAATACTGCGCTGTCGGGGAAGGTTATGCTGCCGGCGGAAATGCTTGTGACATAATCAAAGGTTATAACAAGGGCAGTGGCATTGAATGAGGATACATAATAGCCGCCGTTGTTTCCGTCCGTATAGTTTACCCCTGTAAAGGACATGGCAAAGGGAACCTTTGAATTTGTTCGGAGCTTTATAACTGTGTCCGTTCCGTCCTTCGCCGCACTTGCAACACTGATGGGATTTGAGCCTAAGGGCTTATTGTCAAGGACATTTACATCGCTCACCCTTATTCTTTTTCCCGAATTTGTAAGGTAATAGTCTGTTCCCGAATAGTTTACGGTCTTAACCTGATAATCGAGAGTGCCCGCAGGAAGTCTTGCCATATCGGGAGTGGGATTGGTGCTTGTGGTCTTGGCGTTATACACCATGGTGTTGTCATTTTTTACCTCAAGGAGATTTCCGCTGTAATCGTTAAGTATCTCCGCAAGGGCGTTTACGATAATGCGGCTGCCTGTTCTCGTCTCGTTGAAATCCCCCGTTTTTGTGTGATAGCAGCCGTAGAAGGTAACGCTGCCAAGGTCGATATCCTGCCCCTTGATACCTGCGGGAGCGATGTATGTTCCAACATATTTGGTATAGTTGGAGTTGGGGTCAAGCTCATCGATCTGACCGTCAACAGGCTTTAATTCAACTCGTTTTCCGTTTATCTCTGCAGTCACGTCAGAGCCTTTGTATGCAATTGCGCCGAGAGTGATGGCAGACTGCTCCTCTACTCTCATTTCCGAAATGTCAGGCTCAACGCTTTTAAGAACGTTCACCGTTCTTGTGATCTTATATGTAACAGTCTTGCCCTTGTTTTTGAATGTGAAGGTGTTCACGCCCACGTCAAGGTCCATATTGAAATAGAATCGTCCCGCCTCGTTAAGCTCGATAGGCTTGCCCTGAAAATAAATGGTGAAATTGGGGTCAAAGGAGCCTGCGAAAATAACAGTTGGCTCTTCTGTTTTAAATGTAGTCGTCAGAGGCAGTGTCATTTCCAGCTCGTTGTTCAGTCCCTCACGGTCGATCTGATCGTTGAAATGCTTCACAAGCACTGTGGTGGATTCCTCGGGATTTTCCTCAAGTGAAGAGAGAGAGTTGAACACGCTTCCCATGCAGGAATCATACTCATCTGCCTTGATCACCTGCTTTACAAGCTCATCGGGGGAGCCCCAGCCCGCATAATCCGAGCATACTCTTTCATTGATATGATCCACGATCATGGGAATACCCGCAGCCTGCGCCTTTTCATTCCACCAGCCCACCACGTCCTCAAAGGGCATAGTCTCGCTGCCGAAGGAGCCTTCCGCTTTTACAAGGATAAAGTCTGCATAGCCTTTATTGATATATCCCAGAGTGTCCGCATAGCCGTCGGTAAGAGCCTCAAAGCTGACTGAGGTCTCGCTGCCGTCCTCTGTGGTGGTGTAATTCGCCCAGATATCGTTAATAGAAATGCCCACAGGAACGCTGTTGCTTGTCCTTCTCACAGCGTCGGAAACAAGACTGAAAACATAAGCGCCGTTATCCATGAGCCAGTTGTCATAGCCTATTCCCGAACCGTTTTCGATGTAATTTGCAAAGCTTGCTCCGTCACGCTTGGAATAGTATCCGTCAATGATGATACCGTCCACGGGATATTTCACCGTAAAGCTGTGAGCGTCAAGGGCAAGGCGGTCTATCCTTGCCTTTGCGGTATCCTCTGTAATGCCTGCAAGAGCGGAGTTGATATTGAAGGTAACGTAAACATACATACCACGCTCAGAGGCTCTCTCCACGCATATCTCCGCAGGAGAGCGCAGAGCGGTCTTGTTCACATTAAGGCTGTAATAAATGCTGTTCTCATCAGAGGTGGAGATAATAACGGCGTTCAGGCTCTTTGACTGAGCCATATCGAGAGCGGCGTCAATGCCTGCGGCGATCTCCTCCTCGGGAAGCAGCTCCCCGTTTTCGTCCGTAACGGGAAAATCCTTCTCGGGATTTATGTAAACTCCCCTCACCTCGTCGGGGAATGAGTACATAGGCACATACTCAGGCTCGGTAAAGGTCTCAAACTCCTCGTCTCTCTGAACCTGAGGGATTATCTCCTCATACGAAGCCTCGCTTTCAGCGGAAGCGGTTATTCCGATCGGAATGGCTGCACTCATATCTCCCCACAGCGGCACCGACATAAGGGCGGCGCAGAAGAGAGCGGCAAGCCTTTCAGAAAATGTTTTCTTTTTCATAGTTCTCCTATATATTATTATATCTCTTGTTCGTTTGTTTTTCTTTGAAATTTCCTGCCGAAGGGCTGTATGGAAATGTAATATTATTATACCACATTTTACAGAAAATTTCAACAGCGGAGAGATAAAAAAACGGAGAATATATACCCCGAAAAATGTCATTATGCCGAATTTCCGAAAAGGAATATTACCCATTGCAGGGAGTATAATATTATAATACCGGAAGAAAAAATCCGTACAGCAAGGAGGAGCCATGAGCAGACAAAGCTTCAAGAGATATCTGTTTCCAATACTGACTGCATTTGCGGCTCTGGCTGTTCTTCTGCGTCCCGTAGAAGTAAAGGAGCTTTTGTCTCTGATTTTTTCCGCCGCTGCACCGTTTATCACAGGGATACTGCTTGCAGCGGTAACTGATCCTGCTGTATGCAGGTTTGAGCGTTTTTTCGGCAGGAAAATGAGTAAAAAAAATGCCCGAGGAGCGGCGATTTTCCTTGTTTATCTTATCATAACGGGAATTGCTGCGGCTGCGGCTGTTCTTATCCTTCCGAAGCTATGGGAAAGCGCTGCCCTTTTTGTGAACAGTGTTGACGGATATTACAGTGATTTCCGCAGCCGCTACGAAAGCAGAGCAGACGGCGCTCCCGTCCTTGTCCGTATACTTGACAGCATTATCGAGCAGCTTTCGGGACGGCTGCCGAAGCTCTTTGACCGCACCTTTCAGGTGACTGCCGATTTTCTCAGAGGGATCGCATCTTTCCTTGTGGGAGCGGTGCTTTCGGTGTATATCCTTGCGCAGAAGGAGCCTCTCCTTGATTTTATCAGCTCGGCAGCAAAAGCAGCATTATCCGACAGGACATACAAAAAAGCCGCCCGTGTGACCCGCGCTGTCAACTCCTGTCTTGTGAGCTTCATTGCGGGGCAGCTTACCGAAGCGGTCGTTCTCGGCACCCTATGCTTTATCGGAATGGTTCTTTTCGGATTTGAATATCCTCTGCTCATCAGCGCAATTATTGCTGTGACGGCTCTTGTTCCCGTGGCGGGAGCTATTGCGGGAGCTATACCCTCCGCACTGATACTTTTTCTTGCAAAGCCCTCCTCTGCCTTATGGTTTATTGTGTTTATTGTGATCCTGCAGCAGCTTGAGAATAATTTCATCTATCCAAAGGTGGTGGGAAAAAGCGTGGGAACACCGCCTATCCTTATTCTGGCGGCGATAATCGCAGGAGCGGAGCTCGGGGGTGCAGCGGGGATAATGCTGGGCATTCCCCTTGTTTCCGCTGCATACACACTCATAAAGGAACGGCTGGAGCGGGGACGGGAACACCCTTAATTCTTCGGCTTTGCAGTTTCGGGATATCTCTGCTTTAAATCGGTAATGCCAAGGATATAATCCACACTTACCCCGTAAAACTCGGACAGCGTTACTAAATGTTCGATGGGGATATCCCGACGTCCTATTTCATAATGGGAGTAACTCACCTGAGAGCATCTAAGCAAAGAAGCTATCTCCTTCTGGGTATAGTCATTGTCCTCCCTCAGTGCCCTGATTCGTTCCGCAGCAGTATAATTCATAGCTTAAATAATTCAATCCTTTCAGCAAAGCTTTTTTCTGTTACTTTATTATTATAACTTATTTTTCTCGCTAAATGGAATTATATAACAAATTGGAATAAAAAAATTGTCGAAAAATGGAGAAAAGGGGAAAATTTGGTAATTTATTGTAATATTTATTACTTATTTTGTAAAATATGCGCATACAATATATTTGCTGCGAAAAAATTTTAAAGAACACTCGGCATTATAATAAAAAATAATTGACAATACTGCAAAAATATGATAAAATAACAATAAGAGCTTTTGCTTTATAACGGTAAAGCGAAAGCAGGAGTGATGAAAGGAATGTTTGAAGATGAAGAATGTCAAGAAATCAATTGCAGGTCTGTCTGCATTTGCTCTCACCATGAGCCTCACAGCCTGCGGCGGCGGTTCTGAAGGCGGCAGCGCCGAGCAGACCTCCGACACCACAGTAACTACCACCACTGCAGCAACCGTTGAGATCAACACCGCTACCGTTGCAGAAGAGGATCAGAAAACTCTGGATCAGGTCGCTGAAGAAAATCTCCGTGATATCGAGCTTGAGAACAAGACCATCAAGTGGATGGCTCACTACGATATCAATCCCTCCGGAACAGGCAACTCTGAGTCCGTTCCCCTGAACCTTTTCAAGAGCAAGTACGGCGGATCGGTTGAATATCATGCTACCACATGGAACAGCCGTTATTCCGATCTTTCCACAGCAGTTCTGGGCGGTGAGGGAATCGACTTCTTCCCCTGCGATACTGCAGCTCTTCCCAAGGGCGTTATCAACGGAATGTTCCAGCCTATTGATGAATACATAGACATGGATTCTCCGCTCTGGACCGATATGAAGCCCGCTATGGAGATCTACAACTTCAACGGCAAGCACTACGAGCTTGTTAACAGTGTTTCCGCTGAGCAGATCGTTATTTACAACAAGCAGACTATCGAAGAGCAGGGCTTTGACGATCCTTGGGAGCTCTACGAGGCAGGCGAGTGGAACTGGGAGACCTTTACCTCTATGCTTGAGCAGTTTGTTGACCCTGAGAATGAGCAGTACGGTCT
>JAGBFZ010000190.1 GCA_018110855.1 Oscillospiraceae bacterium | reverse complement strand
GCTCATAAAGCCATAAAGTCAATGCAAATGCTGTGATACTGCTGCCAAGCTGGGATATGCTCTGGGTACTCCAAAGTATATAAAAATCTCTGAGTTCGTTTTTTGTTTTCATGTTCTTTGCTTCCTTTCAAATCAGATGTTTACCAAAAAAGAAGCAAAGCTTGAGGAATTAACACAAAGTTATTCCCCCGTGCAGTTTCCTCAAGCTCTGCACGAGGTATTTACAGTGCAATATACCATATTTATCCTCCAAATCAGTATTTTTCAATATTATATCATTTTTATTAAAAAAAGTCAATCTAATTATTTAATCGATAAATGGTTTGTTTAATTGAAATGTTGATTTTAGCAGCCGTTTATGATAAAATTATTGTATCATCCGATAACCGCCAACTTGCATTTCACAGCGTAAAAATGCATTTCACAAATCAAAAGCTTGATTCTCCGTAATAATGTGATATACTCAAGATATCAACACAAAAGGAGAATCATTATGAACACATTTTTACTCGTTTTACTTTGCATTTTTGAAGCAGCATTTGCTGTTACAGCCATCAGCCGAAAGGCAGACAAAAAGGGCTGGCAATTGGGCAGACTTATCTGCAATGGAGGACAGCTTGGATTATTCCTTGTAATGCTCATTGCTCCGGGAATTGATATGAGCTTTCGTTTCACAGGGCTGTTTGTACTGCTTATGATCCGAATTTTCATCGCATTTATAGGTTTCATGACAGTCAGAAACAAAGAGCAAAAATCTAAGCACCCCGCAATGATAATACTCAGTGCGCTGCTTTCAATTATACTTATCTCGGGCAGCCTCATACCCTCGTTTATTATCTCCGACTACGACGGACTGCCTGTTTCCGGAGAATATGAAATTGCAGAAGCAAACGCTATTCTCATCGACAAAAGCAGAACGGAAGAATTTGAAACCGATGGTTCAAACCGTGAAGTTCCCGTATATTTCTACTATCCCGCAAATGCCGCTGAGGGTGAGAAATTTCCGCTTGTTCTTTTCTCCCACGGCTCATTCGGATATTATCAGAGCAACCATTCCACATATGCAGAGCTTGCTTCAAACGGCTATATTGTTGTAAGCACCGAGCATCCTTATCATTCCCTTTACACAACGGATACAAACGGAAATACCATAATCGTTGATACAAAGTTTATGAATGACGTTATGGCATTGAATGCCGAGGGAGATTCCGAGGAAACAGCATATGAATATTCATCCAAGTGGTTCAAGCTTCGTGCAGAGGATATCAATTTTGCAATTGATTCCATAAAGTCGGCAGCAGGTGCAAATTCACTTCCCGAGTACTGGTATTCACAGCAGAGCGAGGATATTATCACAGCGCTTTCTATGACAAACACCGATAAAATCGGCATTATGGGACATTCTCTCGGTGGAGCTGCATCGGTTTCCGCAGGCAGAACAAGAAGCGACATCAGCGCAGTTATCGACCTTGACGGTACAATGCTCAGCGAGGTCACAGGTGTTCTGAACGGAAAGGATATCGTTAATGACGATCCTTATACAACACCGCTGTTATCCTTTGACAATGAGGAGCATCATTTTTCTTCCCTTGAAGCAAGAGAAAAGGATATGCCCTATGCAAACAATATCGTTCATGACAATGCTGTATGCGGCTTCAGAACATACATTGTGGGAACGGGTCATATGAATTT
>JAGBFZ010000189.1 GCA_018110855.1 Oscillospiraceae bacterium | reverse complement strand
TGCGCAATAAGCTCCTCAGGAAGTTCATAATGAAAATCGTGAAGCGTCAGGTCTGTCTCAGGCAGGTTGTTTTTTATCATAAACGGATACATCCTTTATTTCAAAATTCGATATATTTTAACACAAACGGGACGATGCTTCAATAGCAATAAGGATTTTTCTCTCCAAAAGCTTTCAAAGCTTTCCGTGGCCGCAGATTATCTCACCGTCTGCGATCTCAACCACTCCGTATGTACGCTCAGGATATCCAAGCCCCAGAGAACCGGGATTGAACACAACTATCCCCTCCTCTTTTCTGCAAAGGGGCTCATGAGTATGACCAAAAAGAAGCAAGTCAGCTTCTCTTTCTCTGGCTCTGTATACTGCACGCATAATTGTGCCCTTAACGGAATATTTATGTCCGTGCATACATAATATTTTAATACCACCAATATCCACGAGAGCCTCGTCCACCTCACTTGAGGCGTACAGGTCGCAATTCCCACGCACACAAACATGAGGTATATGAGGATATCTGCCGAATATCTCATTTGCGCCGAGTATACCGTCACCTAAAAATATGAGAGCGTCGGCTTTCTCGCCATGTGCTTTGATGGCTTTTTCAATATTACTTTCAAGACCGTGGGTATCGGAAAAAACAAGGAGCTTTAAAGTTTTCATATAATCACCGTAGACGAAAGGATTTTTTATGAAGCTGGACAAAAACACTATTGATATGATAACAAGAATGTCAGATGAAAATCTGTGGCGCATAATATGCGCTCTCGGAGTCTCATCGGGAATTGATCTGTCAGGGGTCACCGTGGGTCCCAAGGAAATGAAAAATGTTCGCCTTGCGCTCTCTCAGATGACTGATGACGACATAAGCCGCGCCATGGAGATAGTGGATAATTGTAAGAGAGGTGGAACAAATGACAAGCGATAAAGATTACGACGCACTTCCCGACATCATCAAAAATCTCATGGGAAGCCCTGAGATCGCTGATATTTTAAAAAGCGTGCGGCCTACCTCCGAGCCTGCGCCCGACAAAAAAGAGCAAGCTGACATATCTCTGCCGCCCGATCTTATGGATAAGTTGCCTCAGGTGATATCTGCTCTGCGTGATGCAGGAATAGCAGCACCCCAGAGCACCGCTCAAAAAAGCGATGATCCGTCATCCCAGCCGCAGTTGGACATTAACGACATCGAATCAAAGCTTCCGCAGGCAATGTCTATGCTTTCAGGTATAAAAAGCAAGACCTCGACCTCAGGCTCAAAAAACAGAAAGGCTCTGCTAACAGCCCTGAAGCCGTATATGAATGACAGAAAGCGTTCAGCTATTGACACTATGCTCAGCGTGGACTCAATGACAGAAATAATGCTAATGATGATGGGAGGAGAAAAATAATGTATTCAAAAAAGCAAATGGGTTATCCTCAACGCGGCTACTCTATTACTCCGCCTCCGGGATATGACGGAAGCAGATTCAGAAGCAGAAGTGACGGCAGAGATGATGCATTCCCACCATACGACAATCCCCCTCAGGTCTATGCCCCTGAAAAGAAGGGAGGCGCTCACGTTTCTTCTGAGAACAGCGCTGATAATGAGGACATTTTTTCCTTCGATCACCCTCCCAAGTCCGCAATAAAGGTTAAAAAGGATGAAAGCTTCTTTCCGTTTTTAAAAAAAGGCATCGGAAACGAAGAGCTTATTATAATCGCTCTTCTCATAGTACTTATATCCGAAAACAACATCTCAAGCGAGCTGGTACTTATGCTTGGACTGCTTTTGTGCATATAGATCAAAGAGATCCCACCGCTGCAATTGCACGCAAGAGCATATCCTCATAGCCCTCGTATCTGTAATGACTCTTAAAGTCGTGGTCAAGTACAGTTGAAAGATTACCGATAATCATTTTCATATTGCCGTCCTCAAGCTCGGAAGTGAACTTCAGGTTGTTATTAGCTGCAATGAGCTCACACATTTTCAGTTTCGTTCTGCAGGAGGATGACATATCCTCCTCGGATACCTGACTATTTCCTGAAGCAAAACGATCACTTTTAGCTACGATCTCAAGACGGTGATCACCGCTATTCCCTAAAAGTGCAACAGCAACCGCCTTGCGTCCTGCAAGATCATTTATTGCTGACAGCGCCGCTGTTATAAGA
>JAGBFZ010000022.1 GCA_018110855.1 Oscillospiraceae bacterium | reverse complement strand
GGAGCCTTTATCTCGTTTATCTCCACAGTTACCCTGCTGCCGATATGCTTTATCCCCACCCAGTCGATATCCTTGTCCATGGCGGCGACCTGCCTTTCCGCAAGCCGCATATCCACAGAAGATATCCTGCTGCCGATAAATATCCCTGCATCCTCGAGATGGGATATTATCCGTTCAGTGGGTATATTTTTATTCCCCCCCACCTCAATTATCATTACCCTGTCACTGAGCTGCATAACCATCGCCGCAGACAGAATAACGCCTATCACAAGCCCCCATCGCCGCTTATACCCCGAAAGCTGCTTTGCAGCTCCCTTTTCATCAATCTTCTCGCAGGTGAGCTTGTGCTGCTCCGCAAGATATTTCACAGCAGGATAATCCCATGTGCTCACATATCCGTATAGCCTATCGTTTCTCACCGAAAGCCCGAAGAATTTTATGGGGCTGCTTCTCAGGGCGTTTATGAATTTTTTTGTATCCCTCCCCTGCTCCGAATATATAAGGAAGCCTGTTCGGCTTCGGAGCCTGTACAATCGCATTTTTCCGACTCCCTTTCTATTAAACTATTCCGAGCCGTGAAGCTCCACCGAGGAAATTTTTCCCCTGACGGCAATGCCCTCGGTATTGTAATCCGACAGCATAAGTCCGCTGCCCCATATCTCTATCACCATTCCCGAATAGGTCTTTACCTTGAGATATATGTCGTTGTACTCCATGATACGCCTGCAATTTTCCACCTCAAGGTAGGAATTTCCGCAGATAACGATCTGTGAGCCACGGGACTTCAGCTCCATTCACATCTTTCCTTTCTGCGTGGAATATTTTCCCCGTCCCCGTAATTATATATATTAAGCCCCGCCTGGCTTTATGCTAAGGGGCAGTTCGGTATAAAGGACGGTATATATTGTGAAATTTTTCAGGCTCATAAAACAGATAAGCCCCGCGACTTTCGTTATTTTCATTGCGACGGCTCTTATATGGGCAAGCAGAGAATCGGCAAAGGAATGTGCAAAGGCGGCGGCGCTGTGCATCTCGGTGCTTATCCCATCGCTTTTTGCCTTCACTGCCGCTTCAAAGCTGCTCATCTCAACCGAGACCTACAAGCTCCTCGGCAGACCCTTTTCGCTTTTTTCAAGGTATATCCTGCGTATGCCTGAGGAGTTTTTCCCCGTTTTTCTCATAAGCCAGCTTGCAGGATATCCCATCGGTGCGGCTCTCATAAACGAAATGAGAGAAAGCGGACGGCTGTCGGAAGGCTCGGCGGAGGAGCTTCTCTGCTTCTGCATTGCTCCGGGACCTGCATATATCATGGCGGTATCTGCCGCTGCTGCACCAAGAAGCTCAGAAGCATGGATAGCCGTTATGCTTGGAGTTTCGGGCGCAAATCTCATTGCTGCTCTTGTAACCGCTCCCTTTCGGACGATCCCCGAAAAAAGCGGAGAAAAGGTCACTCCGAGACTCACTGCGGAGGATATAACCGCCGCCGCCCATTCTGCATCCGAAAGCATGACCATGATATGCGCAATGGTGCTGCTTATGGCGGCACTGATGGGAATATTTACAAAAGCAGGACTTCTTTCGGGCATATCAATGCTCATATCAAAGCTGACAGACGCTCCCGCCGCTCAGGTCTATCCCTTTGCAAGATCATTTTTTGAAATAAGCAATTTATGCGGCGTTTTCGGGGAACAATCGGCTATACTGCCCCTTACTGCGGCATTTCTCTCCTTTGGCGGACTGTGCGTTCATATGCAGATAAAGGCGGTGTGCAGCGGCTTTTCGCCTTTAAAAGCGCTTCTGTGGCGTGTTCCCTGTGCTGTGACTGCCTATTTCATCTGCCGCAGCTTTATCCCTAAATTCTGCGTGGTAAGTGTTATTACCGTAAGCGCTCCCGTTTATGAGGAAATAAGATTTAGTGAATATTCACCATTGCTATCTATAATTTTGTTGATAATGACGATTTTAATATTATCTCAAAAAAATGTAGCCAAACAAAAAAAAATATGATATAATATATAAAAGACGTATCTTGGTGTTAAGAAAGGAATGTTTATATGGCAAAGAAGAAATATTTCGGAAACGATATAGAGCCACAGTGCCAGTACTGCGCTTTCGGAACAAGAGCTAAGGACGGCGGCAAGGTTCTCTGCGAGAAAAGAGGTCTTGTAAACGGAGACGCTTCATGCAATAAATTTCAGTATTCTCCTCTTAAACGTATCCCCGTAAAGCAGCTCCATATCCCCGGTAACTTTGACGACGAGTAATTTTTTGATTACATAAGAGCCTTGATATGCCGACTTCTGTCGGCATATTTTTTCGGGCAGATATATTTACATAAGGGTGTATTTTATGAAACGTGTTATTGATATTTTCCTCCGTGCGGTATTGACGGGCTTTGCTATCGGCATCGGCGGCGCGGTATTTCTCTCCTGCGACAGCAAATATTTAGGCTCCTTTCTTTTCGGAACGGGACTTTTCGTGATACTTTCCTTCGGCTTCAATCTGTTTACGGGAAAGGTTGGCTATGCTGTTGAAAACAAGCCCTCCTACATATTAGACCTTATCATTATATGGCTTGGAAATCTGGTTGGCACTGCCGCAATGGGCGGTATGCTCCTTTGCACACGAATTTCCTCTGCAGTAAGCGAAAAGGCTGCTCAGATATGCGAGGTCAAATTCAACGACAGTCTGCTGAGCATTTTCATTCTTGCGATTTTCTGCGGTATGCTCATGTTCATCGCCGCAGACGGTTATAAGAAAATTTCTAATCCTGTGGGACAGATGCTTGCGGTATTCCTTCCCGTAATGGCGTTTATCCTCAGCGGATATGAGCACTGCATTGCAAATATGTTTTATTTTACGGTGGCAAGGGTATGGTCGCTCAATACGGTGATATATCTCCTTGTTATGACAATGGGAAATGCAGTGGGCGGTATGTTCATACCTTTTGTGAGAAAGGCGTTCATTCAGCCCGAGGCTGCAAAAAAAGAATAACTGAAATAGCAAAAGCCTCCCATACAGCATATAATGCGCTGTATGGGAGGTGTTTTTTATAGATACTTATGCAAAAGCTATTATCCGCGGCAGCGGGAAATATCCCGAGATACACGGATACGCCGCCTTTGTCCCCTATTTCGGAAAGACAATGATGACGATCTCGGTCTACGGTCTGCCCCGAGAAAAAAAATGCGAATGTGAGATATTCGCTCTGCATATCCACGAGGGCGGCAGCTGCACAGGCAATGCCGATGATCCCTTTGCAAACGCAAAGTCTCATTATGACCCCGAGGGCTGCCCTCACCCCTGCCATTCGGGAGATCTGCCCCCTCTTTATGCCGATGACGGCTCCGCTCATGCTGCATTTCTAACAGGCAGATTCACACCCGAAGAGATAATCGGCAAAACCATTATAATCCACGCAAAAGCAGACGATCTTCATTCCCAGCCCTCGGGCAATTCGGGAGAGAAGATCGCCTGCGGAGTTATTGAAAAAATGAAGGAAGATTAACCCCGCCTGATTATCTCAGGCTCGCACTCCAAGCTTATTCCCTTTTGCAGGGAAACGGTTTTCTTAACGTGTTCTATCACATTCATAACGTCCTCAAAGGAAGCAGTTCCTTTGTTTATCACAAAGCCGCTGTGCTTTTCGCTCACCTGTGCATCACCGCAGGAATAGCCCTTCAAGCCGCACTCCTCAATAAGCTGAGCCGCAAATGCGCCCTGAGGACGCTTGAAGGTGCTGCCTGCGCTGCGGTATTCAAGGGGCTGCTTTTCCTTTCTCATTCGGGTAAGCTCCGCCATTCTTTCGGATATTTTTTCTTTATCTCCTGCTGTGAGCCTCAGCCTTGCGGAGAGGATAACGTATCCCCCTGCCGAAAATCTGCTGTGACGATAGCCGAAATCAAGCTCACCTGCCGGAAATTCACGGATATTTCCCATAAGATCGCAGGCGGTGACGCTGACGATAACGTCCTTCATCTCGCCGCCGTATGCCCCTGCGTTCATAAATACCGCACCGCCGATATTTCCCGGGATACCGTAGGCAAACTCAAGCCCCGTAAGCCCCTTATCCCTTGCAAATGCGCTCACAGCAGAAAGAGCTGCTCCCGCCTGACAGGTTATCACGCCGTTTTCTTCGGAAATATCGCTCATTGCCTTGCCCATATGGAGAAATATCATTGAGATATCCCCGTCCTCCACAAGAAGATTTGAGCCTTTTCCGATAATGTAAAAGGGCAGCTTTTCTGATGTCATTTCCCTGACAAGCTCTGCCGTTCCCTGTTCGCTGCCCGCTTCTATCATAAGAGGACACGCTCCCCCGATACCAAAGGTGGTATATCTGCTGAGAGGTACATTTTCGGAACATTCAAAGCCAAAAGAAAGGGCAAGCTCTTTTATTTTATTTATCTGTTCGGTCGTCATATTCATCACCCATAATACATTATGCCGCAGATCATCTGAAAATAATGCCGTTTTTTCTGTTTATCCTGTCAAGAAGCAGTTCTCTGTCCGTATTAACGATAAGCCTTTCGGGATAGTCAAATTCACGGAGCAGCGAAAACGAGCAGTCTGCCTGCCCCACGGCTGTGAAAAAATGAGCGTCTGTGTTTACTATCAGGCTGACCTCATATTTTTTGCACAGGGGGATTATTTCCCGATAATTCTTCTCCGTATTCTTCCAGAGAATGGTGCTTTCGTTTATCTCCACCAGCTTGTCATGCTCCCTGAAGGCTTTTATCCCCTTTTCGTAATCAAAGGGGAATTTTGTGTTGGCGCAGTGTCCGATAACGTCAACAAGAGGGTTTTCCGCAAGCCTGAGATAGGTGTTGGTATTCTGCTCTATTGTCCCCGAGGGGAGGATATCCGTATGCACCGAACCGATTATCCAGTCGAGAGCCTTGCATTCCTCGTCGGGCAGATCTAAATTTCCCTCATAATCGGTAACGCTCGACTCCGCCCCGTATATTATCTTCACCCCAAAAAGCTCCCTTGGTATAGCCTTGTGAAGATTATGAAAATGCCATATGTGAGGTCCGTCGGTGGACTTCGGCGTATGGTCGGTTATGGCGAGAAATTCAAGTCCTGCGTCCCTTGCCGCCTCTGCCATTTCCTTTACGGTGGAATAGGCATGGGTGGAGGCAACGGTGTGAGTATGCATATCGGCAATAAGCTTCATTTGTTTTTTCCTCTTTTAATAGTAAGAATGAGGGCTACCCGAAAATATCTATCCCATGCCCCGACAATATCAGCCAAACGGTAACGGCAATGATCGCCAATACGGGCAAAAGCTTCAGCAGCGTTAATCCAAGCCACAGCAATATGGCTTGAATATCCCTTTTATTCTGTTCGTCCCTGTCGTTCATATTGACCCCCAAATTACGGCATTATCAATAGATATCCCACTTCTTGATAGTGTCCTTGTGCTCCATTTCAAGACCTAAGTTGTCCAGAAGCTCCTGAGCGGCATTGTAGCCCATCTTCTTCTGACGGTTGTTCATGGCTGCTACCTCAAGAATTACCGCAAGGTTACGTCCGGGCTTAACGGGAATGGTGGAGCAGGGAACCTTTACGCCCAGAATGGAGGTATATTCGCTGTCAACTCCCATTCTGTCGTAGACCTTTTCCGAATCCCAAGGCTCAAGCTCAACTATCATGTCGATCTTTTCCGTTACCTTAACGGCGCCCATACCGAACAGGCGGCGGGCATTTACTATGCCGATTCCGCGAAGCTCAAGGAAGTGACGGATATTCTCGGGGGACGAGCCTACAAGGCTGATATTCGATACCTTTCTTATCTCAACAGCGTCATCGGCAACAAGTCTGTGACCACGCTTGATAAGCTCAACGGCAGTCTCGCTCTTACCAACACCGCTCTCGCCGAGGATAAGCATTCCCTCGCCGTAAACCTCGATAAGCACGCCATGACGGGTGATACGGGGCGCAAGGTGAAGATTAAGATATGCGATAAGCGCAGACATGAAGCTCGAGGTGCTGTCCTTGCAGCGAAGAAGGGGTATCTCATACTGCTGGGCAAGCTCAAGCATTTCGGGGAAATAAGGCAGCTCTCTGGTGATTATGATACAGGGAACGTGCTGTGCAAAGAGCATTTCAAGATGCTCCCTTCTCACGCTTTCCTCCATGGTGGCAAGATATGCAAACTCCGCCTTGCCAACGATCTGAATACGCTCGTTATTGAAATACTCGTAAAATCCCGAGAGCTGAAGCCCCGGACGGTTTATCTCCGTCTCGATAACAAGGAGCTTTGAAGCGTCCATGGGAAGATGGATAGATTCAAGGTGAAATTCGTCAATGATCTCCTTTAGTGTTACGCTGAATTTCTTTTCTGCCATAATAACCCTCCAAATCACAAAATCGGCATACATATTTATATTATAACACCCTTTGATATTTTTTTCAAGGGATATTGAAATATTCCGCCGATCGTCAAAAGTAAATAAACTGTTAACAAGCGGCTGTTACCATTTTGTAATATCTTGTTACCCATTAATATTACAAAAATTGCTTGACAAATGTATTATTATGTGTTATAACTGTATTACAGTAACTAATACAGTTAATACAGATAATACAGCAAGGAGGAACAGAAATGATGGATAACATTCCCCCTCTCCGTCCTGTCGTATGGATATATACGGGCAGTGAGAGCGGTCTCGGGGCAAAGCTTTCGGCATATCTGAGCAGTGAAAAAATAAAGACCTGCGAAGGAAAAATATTTCCCGACCATCATGAGGATATCTCCATGGCAGTCATATGCGACAGCGGAGTTACAGCTCCCGCATTTGAGCTGATAGAGAGTATAAGAGCCTGCTCGGATATCCCGATCATGACAGTTTCACGCTCCTGCGGCGAGATATACAGCACAATGGCTCTCCACAAGGGTGCGGACATCTGCTTATCGGCAGATTCTCTCGGCAGAAATGAATTTACCGCAAGAACGGCGGCAATGCTCAGAAGATATCTCAATTCCGCTCCCCGACCCATTCCCGTTCCCGACACGATTGTGAACGGAAGCCTTGCCGTTGACAGAAGAAGCAGGGAATTTTTTGCGGGAGGAAGATCAATAAGGCTCACATCAACTCAGTTCGGCATTGTGGAATATCTTATGGAAAACTGCGGCAGGGTATGCTCAATTGAGGATATTTACCGCAGCGTATGGAAGGAAACTCCCTACGGCGTTCATCGGACGGTGGTAGACCACATAAGGCGTATCAGAGGCAAGATCGAGCCCGACCCCCACAATCCCCGATACATAAAGGCAGTTTTCGGAGTGGGTTACAAAATGGAAAGAGCCATATCATAAGGAAAGGAGCAGCTAAATGTTCGACATTGATCTACAAAGCAGAACGCCCATTTACGAGCAGCTCTATAAGCGTGTGATTGAGCTGACGGTGAAAAAGCAGCTGCGTCCCGGAGACAAGCTCCCCTCTGTAAGAGAGCTTGCAAAGGCTTTAGGAGTAAATCCCAACACCGTTTCAAAGGCATTTCAGAATCTTGAGCGGGACGGGATAATCTACTCCCTTGCGGGACGGGGCAGCTTTATTTCCGACAAGAACGGCGCTGTTATAAAACAGAACACCATAGAACAGTTCACTCTTGCGGCAAGGGAAGCATATGCCGCAGGACTTTCGGCTGAGGAAATGACCGATATCATAAATAAAATCACGCAGACAGGGGGAAACAAACTTGATTAAGCTAACAGGCGTTACAAAAAAATTCGGAGATTTCACCGCTCTTGACAGCGTTGACCTGACTATTCCCAAGGGAACCTCCTTCGGGCTTTTAGGCTCAAACGGAGCGGGCAAATCCACCATATTAAGGCTGCTTTCGGGCATCTATCAAAAGGACGGCGGAACTGTACGGATAGATGATGAAGAGGTTTTCGACAACACAGATATCAAGAAAAGGGTATTTTTCATAAACGATGAGACAGTTCAGTTCGGCAGCTTTACTCTCAAAGGGCTTCGGGATTATTACAAGGGCTTTTATCCGAATTTCTCGGAAGAGCTTTTCGAGGAGCTGAGAAACATCGTCAAGCTGCCCCTTGACAAAAAGCTGGACCGCTTCTCAAAGGGCATGAAGCGTCAGGCGATAGTTATTACGGGTCTTGCCTGCAAAACCGATTATCTCCTGCTTGATGAAGCCTTTGACGG
>JAGBFZ010000188.1 GCA_018110855.1 Oscillospiraceae bacterium | reverse complement strand
TATTCTGTCATTATCCGCTCCCACCGATACGGCGGCTGCGGCAATGGAACGGCTGAACGTTTCCGCCTTTGACGGAAGCGGAAAAATGCGTGCCCTGTCGGACGTTTTTGCCGATTTTAACACAGCTCTGGCACCGCTTACAGATCAGCAGAAGACGCAGGCTCTGAATGAGATCTTCAACAAGGTTGACCTCAAGGCGGTCAATGCTCTCCTCGGTACCTCTTCGGAACGCTTCGGAGAGCTTGCGGGACAGATCGAAAACAGCACAGGCGCAGCCGAGGAAATGGCAAAGACCATGTCCGACAACCTGCAGGGCGATATGGACGCTTTCAATTCTGCCCTTGAGGGCTTGGGAATTACCGCTTTTAACAAATTCGAACAGCCTATGAGAACGGCGGTGCAGTCGGTTACGGCGGATATTTCGGCTCTTAGTGCAGAGATAAAGGGCGGTGAACTGTCTGATAATTTTGATAAAATTTCCGACAGTATAGGAAGATTAGTTTCTGCTGCAGGCAGATTTGCCGCAAACGATCTACTGCCCGGACTTATTAGTTCAATGGGAGCAATTGCGGAACATGGAAACGAAATAATATCTGTTCTTTCCGGAATTGCAGCGGGATTTCTTGTTTTTAAAACAGCTGGTGTTGTGGTAAAGTATGTTGTTAACCCTATTCAGGAGGCTCAGATACAGCTTTCTTTATTGTCTATGCAAGCCGGAAATGCAGCTGTTTCAGTAACAGCTCTGAACGGAGGATTAAAATTCTCCGAAATTGTTGTAGCTCTTTTTACAAAAAAAATCACAGCAGCCACAGCCGCACAAACTGCTTTTAATGCCGTATGTGCTGTAAATCCTTTTGTTTGGGCTGCTTTGGCTGCAGGAATTATCGTTGCTGTTGCTAAGTACACAACTTCACTTGCAGAAGCCACAGAAATTACAAAAGAAGCTGCGGAAGCTGCAGACAACTATAACTCTGCTTTGGAACAGCAGGAAAAGCTTATATCTCAAAGCAAATCTTCCCTCGACGCTGATAAATCCGAACTGAAAAATAAGATAGACATATATGAACAGCTTCGTATTCAATATGAAAAAACAGGCGAAGGTGAGCAGGAGCTTATTGATATAACGAAGGAAATTCAAGAACTGTCACCTGTTACCATTGATTTCATTGATGAAGAAACTCAGAAATATTTGTCTCTTGCAGGTGCAGTTGATGATGTGGTGGCAGCAATGGAACGCCGTCATAAGATTCAAACTGCGGAGGATAATTACGATTTTGCTCAAAATGAACTTCCGGTTCTGTATGAACAAAGGGATGCACTTTCAAAGGATCTCGCAGATCTCGAAAAACAATTTCAAGAATTGACGGGAATGAGTTCTGACGAAGCCAATCCTATTAATACTATGATAGGAAATACCGGAGGAGATTTCTGGAAAGCAGGACTGATTAGAAATAAAATCAAAGAGGCTCAGCAAGCAATGTCGGAGCTTAATTCGTCTATTGCCGATGCTGAATTTCGTTCTGCCGAAGCAATAAAGACTATTCACGACACCTATCTTGGTGAAAATTCAACAACCGCAGAAGCCACCACTCAGACGTGGTCTGAACAGGTATCGGAATATATGCGTGCTATAACAAAGCCTACCGAGGAAAAATCCAAACAGGCAGCACAAATAATATCCGATACATGGAAAAAAGCCACAGAAAAACTTGAAAGCGAATTTAAAAGCCTTGACCATGAATTTGCCATAGGTACTATCTCTGACGAAAAAGAGCTGTATGAGCGTAAGCGAGCTTTGGTTTCTCAATATGGCAATGCTCAGCTTGAAGATCATTGGCAGTACTACGAGGAGCTGTATTCCTACGAGAAAAAATTCGCCGAGGAAAGCGAGGAAAAAGAAAAGGAACGTCTTGAAAAGCTGAAGGAGCTCAACGAGGAAACAGCCGAGGCTATCCTTGATGCCCAAAGAGACAGCTACAAAAAGCAGCTGTCCATAACCACAAGCGGAATAAACAGCCTGCTCAGTGAGTACAAAAAATCGATGAGCGAGCTGGAGAGCAATATTTCAAGCTACAAGGCAAAGCTTCTCTCCGTGGGTGATATTTTTGCCGTTACCGAATCCACCGATGAGAACGGCAGGAAGATCCGCAAATATTCCGTTGAAAACCTGCAGGAGCAAATGGATCAGATGCAAAAATATCATGATTATGTCAAGCAGCTGAAAGCCTCGGGAGCTTCCGAGGGACTGCTTTCCGAGCTTACAAGCATGGATTTTGCAGACGGAGCACAGTTCGGTAAATATCTCACAAGCATGAGCAGTGCCGAATTTGCGCAGATAAACGAGTTCTACAAGAAGCGTGAAGACCTTGCGGATGAGCTGTCAAAGGATTTGTACGCAGGCGAAGCGGAGAAGATAAATACAGCTATGCTCTCCGCTGTGGATAAGGCTCTTTTACAGCTTCCCGAGCAGGCACAAGCGGCAGGACGGCAGTTCCTTTCCGATTTTGTTTCCGGGCTTGACCTTTCCACAGAGGATATTTCCGATGAAATATCAAACTTTGTTTCGGGCTTCACCGAGGTATATAATTCCTCACTTGAGGATCTCGACCTTGAGCACAAATTCACCGTTACGCTCGGCGGCATGAATACCTATGCAATTGGGCAGAATCTTGCCCGAGATCTGGCTGCGGGCTTCAATTCGGAGATTGAGAAAAATATTGCCGAAATAAAGCTGGGTCAGGTAAATGCAGGAATACAGTTCAGCGGTGCTTCCAATGCCCGCACATCAGCTGCAGGCAGCGGAAATACCAACGAAACCATTGTATTTGAAAATACAAACCACATAACCGTTGAAATGGACAGTGAAAAAATAAGCGAGAAAGTCGAAAAGAGTATCACAGAAAAGCAAAGGAGGACGGGCTGATGCTCACATTTACCGCAGGCGGAATAGACCTTACTCCCCACATGGAGAAAAATTACAAAATCGACATTTCCCCCGTTACGGGGTCAAACGGATTTACCGCCGAAAATGGTGACGTTATATCCGATAAAAAGGGTGATAAAATAACCGTTTCGGCGGTTTTAAGGAATGTCCCCACAGCTAAAGCCCGGGAAATTGAACAGGTACTGCGGCAGAATAGCTTTTTCTGCACAGTATCTGCTCCCTGCGAAATAACGCTGCCCTTTACAATGGCTGCATATTCGGCAACGGAAAAGAATCATGGTGCGCTGTGGGATATGCAGATCACCATAGAATCGGCAAGCCTGTACAGCTCAGGCGACCGTCTTTAGCTACACGCTTACGATAGGCGGTATTGAGGTAACGCATTTTGCAGACCTGCAGATCAGATATGATGTAAGCGGATACGGCATTGGCGGCGTTATAGGCGGTCAGCTTTCCTTTTCGCTTTCCGCTGTGGAATATCCCGATACTGCAGGACTTTTCCCTGCGGGTGCGATCGTAAATGTTGAATGTTCTAATGGTACAGAAATTCTGAATTACTATGTTTCAAGCCGTTCATACAGCGGCGATCGGGTAAGCTTCACCTGCATTGACCGTTCATATACCGCAGACCGCAAATTTGAAATACCCTCGGATAAATATATCAATGTATATGATAAAGACGGTAAAATTACTGCTACATATGCCCTTATAGCGGACGTTATGGACAGTATTATTTCTGTCTGCGGATATTCGGGATATTCAGATATGAGCGGGATCCTCACAGCTGTTGTCCCGAAGATTGATAAGAACAAGCTGGACGGACGAAGCTGCAGGGACATTCTGGACGAGCTTACCCGCACCTGTGCTTCCTTTGCAATGGTGCAGGGAGACACCGGTTCGGGTAATGTGCAGGGCATATTGGTTTTCATTCCTATGAATGTGGGTGCAGCCTCTGTTTATACTGCCGATAAAGGCAAATATGATAAATTACGGCTTGGGGGAATAAAAAAGGTAAATGCGGTGGAGCTGAGCAGCGGATGCAAAAACTATTCCGCAGGCTCGGCTTCATCTCCGTTTAATACACTTGCCATTGAAACCCCTTATGCGTCCGAAGCCGCTGCAGGAGCGGTTTACGGAATGTTAAAGGATTATGAGTACCGAGCGTGGGAGTGTGATAAAATGCTGCTTGACAGCTTTATTCCGCTCCCTTCGTCTATAATAAAATTTCCCGAGGGTGATATGTATGTCAATCACTGTTCAGTTTTTCTCACATCATCGGGCATTTATGCTTCCATGGGCAGAAATGCCGTATCGGAGGACGAGATCGGCTATCTTAACCGCACCGAGAGAGAGCTGAATCAGCGTTACCGTATTGGAGATGTGAAAAACAACACGGTTATTGACGAGGACGGGATCCAATTCGTTTTTGAAAATAAAAACGGAGATCCCGAGAAATATGGTTTCAAAACCTTTGCGGGCGGGCTTGCTGAGTTCGGCGGGGCTATGATCGACAGCATTATGCCCGATTCAGTCGAGACGGTTTCTGAGACAGATACAGAGGTTGTACAGCGTATTTTATACGGCGGCAAGACCTACGAGCTGACATACACTAAGGACGGCAACAAAAAGTCAAACATTTCCTTCAAGGAGGTGTCAGGCTGATGAGTTTCATTGCAGGGTATCTTCTTGGACTGGGTCAAGGCGGCAGCAAGGTCATTAAGCCCCTTACCGTAACAGAGAACGGAACATACAAGGCTCCTGAAGGCGTTGACGGGTATGACCCTGTTATTGTAGACGTCCCTGATCGGTATGATGAAGGTTATAAGGATGCTAAGGATCTGAATCAAAAAATCATTGAACAGCTGAACGGTGACGGCGATACTGTTACTGACGATAACGGCAACACTATAGAAAATGCTATTGTTTCCGATGATCCCGATTATACTAATGATATTATGAAAAATATTGTGTTTTCGGGAGGTGGCGGAAGTGTTACGGTGCAGAATCTTTCGGGTGACGCAAAGGCTACACTGATAGTCAGCAGGGTACCGCATGATGTTACGGGTGCCGATTGTGGTGTCAGATTGGATTTGCTGATAACAAACACGCTGACAGGGGCAACATTCGTCCAGAATGGCGGTTCTGTAGTAAATGAAGCATTCGGTAAAAATTTCAATGTACGATTAGAGGGCGTTTTTTTCACTGATAATATGCACCGTGTCAATTTCCATGCATGGATTTATGACAAGAGAACTGGAGAAGGTATTCGTTTTTATGACGTAGGTTCGATATCGTCAATAGTAGATGCTGAAAAATTCGGCACGTCTGACAATCAGACGGCTATAACACAGGAACAGGGATAAATAAAGGCGGTGATAAAATGGATATTTCTATTGTCCGCGGTGATACGTTGAAATTATCCATCGACAGCATTAAAACAGCTGACGGCGGGGATTATGTGTTATCCGATACGGACGTGATTTACCTTGATGTGAAAAAATCGGCGGCAGACAGCACACCTATTTTCCGAAAGACTGTTACTGCTGCGGATTATGTGGACGGGGCTTTGCCTGTCACGATCTATCCCGATGATACGGCGGGCATTTCTCCGGGAGATTATTTTTTCGATGTTCGCTTATTCATGGACGAGAAAAATAT
>JAGBFZ010000187.1 GCA_018110855.1 Oscillospiraceae bacterium | reverse complement strand
TATTTGGAAGAGAATATTTTGATTATGCAATTAAGGATAAGTTTATGAAAGACTTAATTGATGTGCTCAATAAATACGAAGCAAAAAAGAACAATAATGCAACTGCTTCCACAAATTTTTCTGATAATATGAAACAGGATGTTATTCATTGACACACCTTAATAGGCGCACTTGCTGTTAATATGATTGCCTATTTCGCAGAAAATATATGGAATTAAACAATGCGCAAGGCTTTTTTGCCTTGCGCACAAAAATTGCTGAGTGGGTTCATCATACTTCGGAAATTGATGTTATTTTTGTTTCCCCATTATCATTTTCCGACACAACTATCTCATAAACATTTTCTCCGTTTTTGAAGGGTGCAGGGTCAAGGCTGTTTACAAAAAACGAAACCTTGTATTTTCTGCCGCCGATATCTCCCATGCTGACATAATTTGCATCGGAAATAATCGAAACATTCTGAAATAATTTCCAGTCCCATGGGGAACCTATTTCACTATTTTCATCTAACATAGCGGATAATTTTGCCATGCTGCGGTCATCGGAGGAAAGCTCTTCGGTAAAGCTTTTGGCAATATAGTCGGGGTAATCCAATGTTATCGACAGATGGTTTTTTCTGAAAAGTTTTGCATCATCAAGCTTGTAAAATTCCGAGATGTCTTTATACGAAAACTCCAGAATATCGGAGTCATATATTCTGAAAATATACTTCTCCCCTCCTGCATTTATTTCGGTCTGACTGTAGGGCGAGCCGCTTATTTCACATTCATTTCCCAGATAACAGCAATGTGTAAGATCACTGCGGATACTACTGAAAATATTGCTTACGTCATACACACGTCCGTTTACCAAAGGATAAGTTTCCGTTATCTCGTCATTTCCATTGTAAAAAGCAGTACGGGCATTGTCGGTTTCCTTCATTGCCATTTTCATATCAATGCCGTCAATGGACCTGTAGCTTTCTACACCGCTTAACATATCAATAATGTAAAGGGCATTATCCCGCTGAATGAGCCTCATATTAACCTTGCCCTCGCTGCTTTGATAAGTGTCAATAAAGAAGCTGCCCCATTCGGATTTGAAATTGTCGCTGATATGGATATTTCTCATTTTCCTGCCGCTTTGGTCAATGATGTCCATTCTTTTAAGCTTTCCGTTTCCGTTGATTTTATAGAAGGTGGCAAGATACAATTCATCATCGAAAACGGCACTGTTGTCAGGCTCGGCATAAATTATTATTCCCGGGTCGGATCTGTCAAGACCTGTAAAGCGGAAATAATCGTATATATTTTCGGGCAGCAGTTCGAAAGACATTTCATATGAGCCGCAGTATGCATCTGTCAGCTTGTTTTTAACACGAAGCCGGTATTTGTTCTCTGCCCTCACAAGCTCTGCTAAGTAGGGAACATTATATCCGCCGAATTCATAGCTCCAGAAAACCTGCATTGTCTTTGCAGCAGGCTCGTCCTTTATGTAGTAAATGTCATCGCTTGTATCCATCTGTGCACTTATGGGAATAAGCCTTTCGTCCGAATATTCCAGTATCATCTGCACAAAGGTCAGATCATTGTAATAGTGACCGGTATCTGTCAATAAATACAGTCCACAGTTATTATATATTTTGCCCTCATCGAAGGAATAGTTATCAGTTTTTCCTATTTTAATATTCCCGTTTTCATCAAGTGCAAGCTCCGTATCCACAGGGAAATACAGTGTGAAAACGTGCTCCTCGCCAGCACAGGAAACGCTGAATTCCGTGTCCGAAAGCTGTGTAACGGATATATTGAGCATTTCCTTTAATAAGTCGTTATCCACCTCAATTTCCGAAAGATCGGCACCGTTTATTATAATTATTTCGTTTTCACGATAATAAGTAATGATTATGATATCTTCCGTACCGTCAAGATCAATGTCGCTGAGAAATATTTCGGACACATCGGGCGTTCCGTTTTCGGGAGATATAGAACTGTCAAAATGCTTTCTGCTGTATGAGCCGTCTGCCTCATGCCATGCATAAAAGCCGTTATAATCTTCCGACAGTGCAAGCACAATATCCGATTTTTCCGAGCGAAGCTCATATTCTCTCGTTTCCTCGTTGTACTGAGCATTGTAGCCTGCGGTGTTATCCATAAGCTCATATTGAAAATTGTCCGATGTGGATATATTACTCATTTCATATGGGTCAACGGAACATGTAAAATAGTGACTGCCTGCGTCAAAAAATCCCTTTTTGAGCTTGTATTCAAAAGTTATCTCAATATTTGCTCTGCCGTTAAAGGGCACAAAATAGGCTTCGATAATGTAGTCGGGAGCGTTTATATCAAGCTCCTTTTCATAGGTGGCATCATCATAATATCCCTTTGTTCCGACCCCATCCGCACTTCTAAAATCGCCTTTTTCTTCGCCATCTCCATAAATTCTGAAGCTTGTAACATCGGACAGAACGGTAAGGCTGTTTAATGAGCTGAGCGTATATTTCTCGCTTTCAAAGGATACGTCCACATAGTAGGCATCGCCTTTGTTAATGCTTACTAAAAGCCGACCTGCCTCGCCCTCGCTGTCCTCAATTATC
>JAGBFZ010000021.1 GCA_018110855.1 Oscillospiraceae bacterium | reverse complement strand
GTCTGCGCTGGTCATATCGGCTGCTGCGGTCATTCCGCTCATAGGCATAACATTTACCTCTGCGCAGGAGTTTTCTCCCGAAAAAGCCGTTTTTGCCGATGCTTCGGAGATGTCCGACGAAAAGATAACCATAGCTGTTACCGACAGAACCGGCAGTCAGCAGAAGCTGATATATTTCCCCGCACCCGACGGTTACGAGCCGTACATTTATATGGAAAAATACGAACCGCAGGAGTGGAACTATCCCTATCATACGAACGATCTTTCGGTGTTTCTGGACGGTTCGCATTTTTCGGCGGCGGATATTTCATTTGAAGAAAAAAGCTTTACGGTGAAAAAGCAGAACGCCTACGAAGCATTTGAAAAAATATATGATATTTTAAAGCAATGTGAGCTTAATAGGGCAGATAATTTTTCGCGGTCAAAGCCTGCTGCGAGCATAAGCTTTTATCGTGCAAACGGCGGATTTTCTTCTAAGTTGAACATTACGATATATGAGGACAAAACGGCGTTTATTACGGGCGACGATATGAACAGGCTGACGGATATGGTTATTGATGGTACCGTTCCGACGGAATATGAGCTGCGTCAGGCATACAATAACAGCGTGCATTTTGAAGCTGTTTTTGACGGAGAAATGCTTTATAATTTGCTTTACGAGCTTTCGGGACAAAAGCAAAATGACGAAGCTCAGACGATGACATATCCCGAATTTTATGCGGAAAGCTTTTCGGAAAATATTTCGCAGCGGCTTACCGTTACGGGAAAAATTCCGCAGGGATATGTTAAGTATGAGCTGAACGAATTTGCCTTCGGCGTACCCTTTGAGGGCAGCGCAAATGAAATAGGCAAAACGTTTTTATGGCAGAACGGAAGCTGTAATTTTACCGCAGTATCGGGCGGTATAAGTGTACCGAAAAATTCGGAAAAAATATCTGGGACCTTCAGCGGAATGTCCTGCGGCTTATATGAAAATGATGAAGCTATTCTGCTGATCTTCACGGACAAATCGGGAAGAACCTTTTCCGCATCGGCAAGCTTTTCAAATGCCGATGAACGGGAAACAGCAAGAAAAATTCTTGGTAGTATCCACATTGAAAAGGATTGATAAAAATGAAAAAAACTATTTTGACAGCGGCGGCAATTGCGCTGCTTTTATCGGGATGCAGCAAAGCTCCCGCCGAAAATACAGCGGAAACTGCGGCAGAAACAACGTCCGAAACAGCCGTAACTTCCGCTCAGACCGAAATCGAGGAAACCGCCGAAAAGCCTCTGCCCGCCCTCACTCCCACTAAGCGTCAGTCATACTTTGAAAATGATGATTACTCTGTCTGCGCTGAGCTGAAAAAGCTTCAGTCATCGCTTTATTATCCCGATATTGTTGCGCAGATAGGTGCAAATTCCGAGATGTTTGCTTTGGAAATGTCGGTCAAGGTGAAAAATATTTCCCACGAGGACAAGGTCTTTGACAGTACGGGATTATCTCTTATGTCGGGTGAAAATGCACTGTATATTTTCGGTGCGGAGCAGGTGGAGATACCGTCGGGCAAGACGGAAAATATGAAGGTCAGGGTGCTTTGCACATTGGAGCAGGCTTCCGATATTTCGGGAATGAGCTTTGAGGAAGAACCGTTTGAGGCTGCCGAAGCAATAGTTCCCGAGAGCATTCTTGAAGCTATTGATGTTCAGAGTGCGGACGATGTGCGGGAGTATCTTTACAAGCAGTATGTTATATATCAGCGCAGCGGTTATTATCGTATGAGCTACTCGGATCCTGCTGCAATTGTGACGCATTTTCTGGGCAGAGTCGGCGAAAATAACGAGTATTTTGCGGTGGAATATCAGGTCACAAACAGAAGCGATTATGCGCTGATTATCGACCCTAACTGCTATGAAATTGCGCTTTACGGCGATGACGGTTCCGTCTATGAGCCGAAAAACGTGTACGTAAGCACCGATGAAGAGCTGATGTACGAGCCCATATCCGAGGGCAAGATCAGCGGTATCGGAAAGGTATACGATGTCCCGGAATTTATCTGTATGAAGCCCGATGAATGTACAAAGTTTACTATGCTTTATAATGTCCCCGGGCATATTTCCAAATGGCTGATACGGTGCGATCTTCACGATGAGGATTTTTATGCGCAGTATGAAAGTGTTATTATAACGAAATGTGATTATTGATCATGAAAAGATTTTTTATTATTGCTGCGGCGGTTTTACTGCTTTGCGGCTGCACAAAAAATGAAGAGCAGCCTTCGGAAACAAC
Organism: Oscillospiraceae bacterium; assembly: GCA_018110855.1. Classification (GTDB taxonomy): domain Bacteria; phylum Bacillota; class Clostridia; order Oscillospirales; family Ruminococcaceae; genus Huintestinicola. The sequence continues at coordinate 279 of JAGBFZ010000021.1, read as the reverse complement.
GGAGGTCACAACAGAAAGCGTTACCGTCACATTTGCCGAAACGGAGCCTTCGGAAACGACAGCGCCTGTTGCCGAGCAGACCGAGATCACCACCGTTTTAAAGGATAATCAGCTTGAATTTAAGGGCAAAAAAATCAACGTGCTTATGGAATTTACAGGTGCTGAGCCGCTGCATTATTATCCCAACGCTATAAATCAGCAGTATTACAGCAGCACCGATTATATCCTGCATGGGAGATTTACCGTTACAAATACTTACCGTCAGAGCTTTGATTTTAT
>JAGBFZ010000186.1 GCA_018110855.1 Oscillospiraceae bacterium | reverse complement strand
AGTTAAGCCTTTGCAGGAGCCGTATTCCTCTCTTTCGGTCCTGCTCCATACATATATTGTAAGCTCTTCAATCTTTGATGAATACTTTTCCATGATTTTCATGCAGCTTTTTCTCTCTCGCTGTGCAAATTCATAAATCTCATCTTTACCGTATTCGTGATATGGCTTGTTAAGATCAATGGGCTGCTTTTCAGCGAAGATATTATCGGTCAGGCGTCTGTACATTACTATTCTCCTATATATGAGATGAATTTATAATAATATCACTACATATCAGCTATATAGCTGTGCGGACTTTATGCCCACACAGCTGTTATTTCTATTACTTTATCTGCTCCAGAATACTCGGGTCCTTGATCTTGCTGTCCTCGGCAAGAAACAGCACCTTTGTAATTATCTCAGCAGTCTTGGGGTCCTCATCGGCAAAGGGTAAAAACAGCTTTCCTCTGTGCTGGCTGTGAACGGGCAGAATGTTTATCATAGTGCCGCCCTGCTTGTGGATAACGCCGCTACCCAGATGAAGCGTGTATTCGCCGTATTTTCCGCTGATGTGCGCATGACTGCCCTTTAGAGTTACATTTGTAAGCTTGAAAAGAGGGAGCGTAAATCCGATAAGAGCCGCACGCATCTCCACAGTGGAATGACTTGTTTCGGGGTCAACTCCCCCTGCATGGGCAACACTTACCGCAAGGTCAACATCACGCATTACCTCGGAGAAAATTATGTCGGGAATGTCCTTTATTACAAGGGGCTTGCCCGTTTTTCTGTCTGTGAACTCAACCCATTCAAGAGTGGGTGCCTCGATATCAGCGGGAGAAAACCAGTCAGCCATTGCATAAATTCTTGCAACGATATTTTCCTTGTAATACACCTTCTGCAAGCCGTCCTCAACATCTGCCACCCAGCGGCGTGATTTAAGGCAGGCAGCAGTCTTTCCGGGCTGTATCTGATTACCCGAATAACGGAGAGAATGGGTCATTTCCGATTCATCGGCTGTCTTTACATACAGCTCTCTGAACACCTGCTTAAAGGGCTGAACAAGATGATTTTCAAAAAGTGTCTTCTGATAATCAGCCCAGTGTCCGTCCGAATAAAGGGCAAATGGGTGGGCTGTTATCACCTTGTCATTATCGGAAAGCAGGGTAACATTTCCCGAATAGTCGGTAAGCTCATTGCCGCGCAGAAAACCAAGCTTTTCTCCGCAAACAAACACAAGATTTTTGATAACGGGCAGAACAACGGGATTGTTTCTGAGAATATTAAGCTCGCCTACTGTAAATTCGGTGCTTTCCTCCATTGCCTGCTCAAACATTGCTTTTGTGCGGCGGTACTGCTCGGTAAGCTTTTTCTTTGTATCGGAAAGTCGGACAATGTACTCGTTCTTTTTGAGCTTTGCGGGAATTGATTTAAGTGCCTTGCCGTCCTTTTTGCAGATTATTTCCGCTTTTCCCGAATCATCAACGGAAAGTCTGAATATTGTTCCGTCGATTTCCTTATCCTCGAAAAGCTCACGGCTGTCATCTATGAGCTTTGTTTCCATACGGAGTGTCAGACGGGTTATATCGGCATATCCTGCATTTATGGAGAGATTCTGCATAGCTGTCTCCACAGCCTTTTTCTCGCTTGCGCTTCGCTGTGAACCGAATTTTTTGCTTTCCTTCAAAAACTGCTGCAAGTAAAGATACCGTGTGCAGATGTCGTCCTCGTCCTTGATGGGAATGAGCGCATATGCCATAAGCAGGTCTTTATTACGCTTGTCGGCAATGGTTTTTACGGTTTCATCCGGATTCATTTTGCCAAGAACAGCGTCCGCATATTTTCTTGCTCTCGAATGCTTTGCGCCGTCGGAAATGTATTTTGCAGCGTCGTAAATCATATCAAAACGCTTTTTTCCGAGGGTTTCATATGCAGACTTGAACCAATTTATATCAAATGCGCCTTCGTTCAGCTCTTCATCTGTGAGAGGTGTGTACTTTGCAATAACCGCCTTCCGCTTATCGTCAAATCTCTCATTCATATGTGCAATGAAATAGTAGCAGGCAGAGGTAAAGCCCTCCCAGCCCAGATATTCGCCCACAATTGGCAGCCATTCGGGAGAATACATTGCAGCTTCGATCAGACGCTTTTCGGTGATGTCTGTGCCCTCTGCCGCTTTTCTCAGGGTATCGGCATTATCCTCGGGCAGAGGCAGGCAAACTGCAAGAAGATGAGATAAGCTCTCTTTTTTTGTCTTTTTTGTGTAATAGGATCTTCGGTCAAGAGTTTCACTGCCTAAAGCGGAAAGTATAGTGGCAAGCTTTTCGGCTCCGTAAATACGGTTGAGCTTTCCGATATCAGCGGTGTATTTTGTTTCGGTATCTCCCCTCTTCAGCTCAGTTCCCACGACCTCTTCGATAAGTGTATCGTATATTTTCTCGGTGAATCCGATAAGCTTCTTATCGCTTTCGGTGTATTCCTTTGGATCATTTTTGCCGATAAAGCTTTTCAGATAATTTGCCGCTAAAGCCGATCTTCTCGATTTTGTGCATACGGGAGCGTTATATTCCCTTATTCCCGCATAGACAAGCGAAACATAGTCAAGAGCCTTTCCGAGGAAGGTTTCTTCGGTGTAATAGTACTTATATTTTTTATCAAAGAACATTTTATACATAAAGTCAACGGAAATGACCCCGTTAAACGCCGCTTTGATATAATCTCCCGCATCAAGGGTAACTCTTGCAAAATGTCCCGTGATATAGAATTTTCTGCCGTAAACATTTGAAGTTATAGACTGCGGCTTCTCCGCAAGACTGTATTTTATCGCAAATATATCGGCAAAATTATCATCTCCCGAGCTTCTCAGAGGGTCAAGCAAAGCCTGTGCCTGATAACAGTGAAGCAGAGAATATTTGCTTTCAATCCCTCTTGAATCCTTTGCATTTATAACAAAGCAGTCAAGGTCGGTGCAGAGCTTACAAGCGAAATATACAGCTATGTTGTAAATTGCCTTTTCATCACCGTGCTTTTTCAGAAGATGATCGCAGACCTCAAACATAATTAACCTGTGCGGATATTCTCCTCCTGCCGCAAGAGGCTCGCCTATTATTTTCGACAGCTGCTTTACACATTCTCTTGAATACTCGTCATGATCTCCTTCGGAAAGAAGATATATATACATTCGGTACAGCATAACGGGAGATTTTATTTTGCTTTGATAAAAATCCTCCCACATATCTCTGAACGGAATATCGGAAAATTTTTCTCCCTTGTAATTTGTTCTGAAATGTCTGTATCCTCTCATTGTCATTATTTCGCCGTTATATGGATCGGCAAATTCGTCTGTTTCGTGTTCGGAAATAAGGGACACAAGCTTTTTGATCACGTCTTCTATATCGCTGTCCTTGTAAAAATACTCGTCAAAGGTCTTTTCACATTCTTGAAGAAATTTCTTCGAGACCATAGGAGTGTATGATGCGCCTGTATCGTAGACAGGCAGCTTTTCGGCAGCCGCCGCAGATGATGGATTTATCCTTTCAATTAGTATCTTTTCCTTGGTTGTTGTCATTTCGGTAACAACCGCAAGGGGACGGGCTTTCTCAAAAAGACTTCTGCGCTCTTCATTTTCGGAAAGGCAGATGAGGATATCCAGAGCGGCTGTGCGCTTTTCTTCCTTTTTATCGGAAATCAGCCTGCTGACCGTTTCAAAAAGCTTATTGTCCTCCTGCTTCATAAGCAGGTGAATACAGTTTGAACGCATATCTGCATTTTTGTACCTGAGCATTTCCTCAAGCTGAGCATAGTTTTCATCTGAAAGTTCAGCTTTGTTTATGATCTTGAATGCAGACCTTCGGGTATATTCCTCCTTGTCGCATACCTCTGCGGTAAGAATACGCCGCTGGATATCGGTTTCAGGCTGAGCAAGGAGAAGCTCAAGCACAGTTCCTCTGCCGCCGTCGATCTGGGGAATAAGAGCTGCCGTTTCATCTATTTTATCATTATCACGAAGAGCGCTGGCGATATACGCAAGCCTTTCAACAATGTCTGAACGTTCAAGCTTTTCGCTGTTCCATGGGAAAATGCAGGGTGAAAAATCAATGGATCTTTTTGATATACCCTTGTATATTTCCATCAGAAGCGAGTACATTTCTTCCGCTTCTTCGGCACTTTCAAAATACTTTTCAAGACTTGCGTATTTTCTTACAGAGCCGTCAAAGCGTTCATAGCTGACACCCATGGGAGTGTCCTTGATAAGCATTGTATGAGCTTCAACAATGCACAGCGGCATAAAGCTTTTCACATATACCGCAAGCACTTTATGGTTATCCTTATGGGCTTTGATAACCTGCTTTGCAATACTTCCCGAAAGCTTTGCATTGTCAAGCTGACCTGTCATATATCCCGCAACAAGCAGCTGATGCTCGCTTCCCTTTTCGGAATATTCCCGTATTCTGTCAAGCATTTTTCCTACATCATAAAAGCCTATTGACCACAGACCTATGTATATTTTCATACTGTCCTCGGAGGCAAGATACTCCTCACGAAGCTTGTCATCACGGAGGGAATCGGATATAAGCTCTATTGACTTATCGCTTATGCGCTCAAGCTTGACGGTTTCCTCCTCAATAAAGCCAAGCCATACCCCCACAGCACGCTTTACAGAGGAAAAACGGATAAGGTTATTTTCAAGTATAACATCAAGGAGAGTGAAAAAGGCTTCCTTTGTGCCTGTGTCCATTTTCTCGCATATTGCCTGACGCAGACCCTCCTGCAGACGAGCGGCAAGAAGCAGCCTGCCCAGCTTTTCGTGCAGCTCGGTGTTATGGCATTTCACTACTGCGGAAAATATCATATGATCGGCAGGATATCACTTTCACACATAATTATATCCGAAGCAAGCTTTATCATACGCTCATTGCCCATATCAATTTCGGCAGCAACGACCTCGTCCATTCCGCAGAAATTGTAGTATGCATATTCCTTGTGAAAAAGCTGCTCCTCGGTGAGATTTTTCCCCTCAATGATATCGCAGATATCCGCATCAATATGATCCCGCTCGTAAAGGTCATACACAGCGCCCATAATATTTCTGCAAAGTATGTCGGGGTCGCTCGTTCTTAGGGAACGCCTGTATTTTGATTCGGAATATGCCCAGTCCTGCATATGGTCGGCTATAAAGTAAAAGTCTTGTTCTCTGCGTGGGTATATTACACCGTTAAACAGACTGCGGCAATTGGTCTTGAAAAAATCGGAAGGCAGTTTGTATGTACCGTCCCTCATACCATTTACAAAATTCTTGTAAAGTTCAGATGTCATTTCTTCGTCCGACGGCTTTTTAGAATCTCTGAAAAATTCTTTCACATCATCGGGAAGCTTTTCTTCCGCCGCATTTTGTTCCTTACGCCATTTATCGAGATATTCCCTGCCGATTCT
>JAGBFZ010000185.1 GCA_018110855.1 Oscillospiraceae bacterium | reverse complement strand
GGAGTTAAGGCTAAAATTACGGCGGATAACGTCAAGGGTATGCTTGGCGGACTTTTCGGTGCAAAGAAATAATTTTATTCGGAGCGGAGATGTTTCTTCGCTCCGTTTTTGCAAATTTTGACTATTCCATATTGTTGATATAATTCGTTTAATTACATATGGTATAATACTAATAGTATTATTTATAATAAAAATACAAATTGTGATACTGTAATATTATCATAAAAATATACAAATTGTATAGAAAGGGCGTATAATTATGAAATTCACGGAAAAGCCTATGGAACGCATTACCGTCGAGGCAGAGGATATGATAAAGGAAATAAGCACTCTTGAGCCTGTGAGCATTTCAAAGCTTGACAGCGGCAGCACAATGGCGGTTTTTGTTGATATCATCAACGGATTTATAAACGAGGGAGCAATGGCTTCGGAAAGAGTGGGAGATATTATTCCCGAAAATGCAAGGCTTTTGAAAATCTGCAATGAGAAAGGTATCCTCACCACCGCATTTGCCGACTGCCACGAGAAAAACGCTGCCGAATTTGCTTCATTTCCGCCCCATTGCGTAAAGGGTACACGTGAGTCGGAAATTGTGGAAGAATTAAAGGAGCAGGGTGGATATATCCTCATTCCCAAAAACTCCACAAACGGCTTTAATGAGCAGAAATTCAGAGACCTAATTGAGTGCCACCCCGAGATATGCACCTTTATCGTTACGGGTGACTGCACAGATATATGCGTATTGCAGTTCTGCCTTGCCTTGAAAACCTATTTCACCGCACAGGACAGGCTTGTTAAGATAATTGTTCCCATCTCCTGCGTGGAAACCTATGACGCACCCTTCCACAGCAGCGATTTTGCTAATCTTGCGGCTTACAAACTTTTAAAGGACAGCGGTATTACATTTGTGAGCGGTATTTCGGGATAATTTTTTGCAATTTATGTGACATATTTTGCCCTCGTCGGTTGTTTTTCTATTATAAAGACTTTAAATGGAGGTATACCGATGAAAAAAGCTATTTCAATAATACTCGCCTGCGCTGTGATATCAATGTCCGCTCCTGTCGCACTTGCAAAGGAATATACCGTATATGACAGCCTTACATTTACAAGGGGGGCTGTTGAGGTCAATGACGAAAAGGACGGGCTTTACAGCTCGGGTGACAGAATGGTGAAGGTAAAGGACGGTGAAATATCCCCCTACACAGGCTTTGCCAAGACTAAAAAGGGAACCTATTGCTACAAGGACGGTATCAAGTGGACAGGCTGGTACAAGCAGGGCGGCAAATGGTATTACTTTGACCCCGAGAATGACGGTCTGAAAGCCCTGAAAACCGCCAAAACTCCCTTGGGAACATATTATCTTGATGAAAACGGCGTATGGAACGGAAAGCTGTCTAAATCGGCAAAATGTCCCGAAGATTTCGGCTATTCATTTCATTTCGGCGGCGGTGAATCTATCGAATATTACTTCTCCACAAAGGACGGAAGGCTTTGCAGAGATGCTTATATTGACGGTATCAAGACCGAAAAGGATATAAAAATATCCTCACAGGATTTGCATATAATATATGATACTTTCAAATCAAGCGGTGCGGAAAGCTTTGATTCTGCGGAAGTAATAAAATCTATGGATATTGAGAGCGAGCCGCCGACGGATATGCCGAGCTACTTATTTGAATGGTATTCGGGAGATGAATACAAAGGCGGAATCAGCGGAGATACCGTTATATTCAGCTACGCATATTACTCACGGAGCGAGGAAGTAAGAAAGCTTGCGGGGCTGATGCGGTTTTCACGTATGTATTTGGAGAGCTGTCCCGAATATCAGCAGATAATAGCGGAGGAAAATGCGTATGCCGAGGCTCATAAATATAACGAAGTGCCTTTTGAAGAGCTTGATGAAGTAAAAACGTCAGCCGGGGATATTTACAAATTCAGAGGACATTCATCTCCGAGCGGCGGACGGGCTATGCTTATCACCTCAAAGGCTGAAATGAACGAGCTTATTTCACAGCTGAAAAAGGAGGGGATCGGCGAAAATTCAAAGCTTATTAAGAGACTTTCGGCATATTCCGAAAAATATTTTGAGAAAAATGCTGTAGTTTTCGGGGACTGCAATGCAGGCTCAGGCTCTGTCAAGCCCCTTGACCCGAAAATTTATGAGGGATATTCAAGAATTTATCTTGATATGACTTTAGAATATCCCGAATGTTATACAGATGATGAATGCTATATTGCTGCTGTGGCGGAGGCTTCAAAAAAGCAGCTTGGCTGTGAAAATGAAAAGCCTTCGGTTGTATGGCGGCGGACACGAATAAATTATGAAGGGAACGAATGGTAATGAATGAAAGAAATCTCACTCTCCTTACCGATTTTTACGAGCTGACAATGGGTAACGGCTACCTTGAAAACGGTATCGGAGACAATATCTGCTGCTTTGACCTCTATTTCAGAAAAGTCCCCGATAACGGCGGCTTTGCGGTGATGTGCGGTCTGGAGCAGGCTATTGACTACATCAAAAATCTCCGCTTTTCCGAGGAGGATATTAAGTTTCTGCGGGAAAAGAAGATTTTTTCCGAAAAATTTCTCGGATATCTCAGAGATTTTAAATTTACCTGCGATATATGGGCTGTTCCCGAGGGTACGCCTGTATTTCCCAATGAGCCGCTTATAATAGTAAAGGGTCCCGCAATTCAGGCTCAGCTTGTGGAAACCATGCTGCTTTTATGCATAAATCATCAGAGCCTTATTGCCACAAAGGCGGCGAGGATAGTAAAGGCGGCTGACGGAAGACCTGTTATGGAATTCGGCTCAAGGCGTGCTCAGGGCTTTGATGGTGCGGTATACGGCGCAAGAGCTGCCTATATCGGCGGCTGCTGCGGAACTGCCTGCACCATTTCCGACAAGGAGATGGGCACTCCCGCTCTGGGAACTATGGCTCACAGCTGGGTGCAGATGTTTGACTCGGAGCTTGAGGCGTTCAGGGC
>JAGBFZ010000184.1 GCA_018110855.1 Oscillospiraceae bacterium | reverse complement strand
GACCCTTACAGCTATGACAGATGGGGCGACGCAGTCGCTTCACAGGTGGGATATACCGCAGAGAAATTTGTGGACGGTCAGTCCATAAAGGGTCTTACCGACTATGTATCCTCAATGGAGGGTTACAATCCGAAAAAGGCTGACTGGAAGGATAAAATGGGGCTCAAGGAGCCTGCCGACCTGTACCTTATCGAGGATACGGGAGTGCTTTTCAAGGAAAATACCGAGAAAAACCCCGGAAAATATATGTTCATAGCCGACAAGGGCAACGACAGAATAATCGTGACAGATCTTGAATTCAATATGGTAAAGTATTTCGATAAATTTACCTATAACGGTGAAGAGCTTACCCTGAAAAAGCCCGAGGGCGTTTTCGTGGATAAGTACACAGGCTATATATATGTCTGCGATACCGAAAACAGCCGTGTATTAAAGACCGATATCAACGGAAATGTGGACTATATCTTTGAAAAGCCCAAATCCGAGGTCTATTCTCAGGACCTTACCTACAACCCCAGAAAGGTTGCAGTGGATAAGGCGGGAAATGTATACGTTGTTGTAAAATCAGTAACAAAGGGCGCAGTAATGTACGATATCCACGGAGAATTTCTCGGCTTCTACGGCGCAAACCGCGTTGAAGCAACCTCCCAGATAATCATGAACGCCTTCTGGAACACAATCGCTACCGAGGAGCAGAGAGCACGTTCCACAAAAACAACTCCTATCGGCTTCTCCAACTTCGATATCGACGATGACGGCTTCATCTATACTGTAACCGAGTCCAACGAAGTAAAGACCGATACCGTAAAGAAGCTGAACCCCAGAGGAACCAATATCCTTGCGTCAATTACCGCAAACGAAGTTACCTTCGGTGATATCTCCCCCGCATACTACTCCATCTATACCAAGGAGTCCACACTCACCGATATCGACATCGGACCCAACGGCGAGCTGAATATCCTTGATTTTGCACATGGAAGAATATTCCAATATGATAAGCTGGCAAACCTTATGTTTGTTATGGGCGGCACAGGCGAACAGCTTGGAACCTTCAGAAGCGTTGCTGCCATCGAGAGCTATGACAATATGATCTATGTTCTCGATTCAAGAAAGAACAGCATAACATTATTCAAGCGCACAGCCTTCGGCGAGATCGTTACCGAGGCAACAAACCTCTATAACTCAGGCTACTACGAGGAATCCGAGCAGCCTTGGAGAAACGTTATCAAGTATGACGGAAATTACCGCCGTGCATACATAGGAATCGGCAACGCCCTTCTCAATAAGGAGGAGTACAAGGAGGCAATGAAGTATTTCAAGATCTCCATCAGCCGAAACAGATATAACAAGGCATACGAGGGCTACAGAGGACAGCTTCTTGAGAAATATTTCACACCCGCAGTGATCATAATTTTTGTGATCATAGTGGCATGGACAGTTCTCAAAAAGCTCAACCAAAAGGGAATAATCACATTCCCATGGCAGAGAAGGAGAGGTGCGTAAAATATGTTGGATCTCACACAGGGACAGTTTGTCAAGCACGTTATTATGCACCCCTTTGAGGGCTTTGAGGACCTCAGATGGAAAAAAGCAGGCTCCATGAAGATCGCATTCGGCATCGTCTGCCTGTTGTTTATCCAGGCACTGGCGTACAGCAGAATGTACGGCTTCCAGTATTATTCGGATTACGATAAGATTTTCAACATAGTTCCTTATATTTTCCAGAGCTTCGGAATTTTCCTGCTCTATGTGGTATGCAACTGGGCGATGTGTACCCTGTTCGACGGCGAAGGCTCCATGAAAAATATTTTCATAGTCACGGCATATTCGCTGGTGCCATACATAGCAGGCTATCTGATAGGAACGGTCCTGTCCCATTTTCTCATCAGGGACGAGTACATCTTTATTCAGTCCTTTGAGATAATCGGAACAGCGTGGACTGTTGTACTGTTTATATCCGCAATGAAAGCGGTGCATCAGTTCTCCTTCGGAAAGACTCTGATACTTATCCTGCTTACGCTGGTGGCAATGGTGCTGGTAATATTCCTGCTGGTGCTTCTGCTTACCCTTTTCCAGCAGGTAATAATCTTCGTCTTTACGATCTATACTGAGCTTTCCTACAGACTGAGAGTATAAAATTCATAAGGAAAAGTGGTGAAAACAATGCATTTAAAGCTAAAAAAATCTCTTGCGTTTCTGCTCTGCTTCTCAATGCTCCTGACAACAGGAGCCGCAAGCGTATTCTGTGAGGACGCCCCCGAGGAGGAAAGTGCCGCTGCAGAGGAAGCTGCTGCCGAAGAGGAGGAAGAGGAGGAAGCCCCCAGAACAGAAGCGGAAGCCTTTGAGCTTATGGAACAGGTGGATTCAAACGATCGCCTTGCACTCTATATGAATACAAAAGAGAATACCATAATGCTCGAGGATAAATATACAGGAGAGAAATGGTGGTCAAACCCCGTTGATCTCCAGACCTCAAACGCTAAAAAGGGTCAGAAGGACGAGCTTGCCTCGGGAATGACCCTTATCTACGGATCCCCTGCAGACCGTGCAACAACGATCCTCAACAGCAAGGGCAAGGGCAAGACCAAGATGAAAAAGTCGGGCAAGAATATCGAGATAACCTATACCTTCTCTGAACCCGGCATAACCGTTCCCGTTACCATCTCTCTCGAAAGCGACTATATGAAGCTGTATGTGGATACCTCCGCAATAACCGAGGATAATTCTTCCAGCGTCAGCGGAAAGCTTACCACAGATCTTGCCTTTATGACCACCTTCGGTGCGGCAGGAATGGATGAAGAGGGATATTTTGTAGTACCCGACGGCAGCGGTGCAATAATCAACTTCAACAACGGCAAAACAGGTCTCAAAACCTATACGGGAAAGGTATACGGCAGGGATATCACCGCCGTAAAGACCCAGAAGCAGGCAACTACTCAGAAGGTAAGCCTTCCCATGTACGGCATTGTTAAGGGAAACAGCGCCATGATGGTAGTAGCCGACAAGGGCGACACCTGCGCGTCTGTCAATACCTATGTTGCCAATCAGAATAACACAGACTATAACTCCACTTACTTTGATTTTGAGCTGAGAACTCAGGACGAGTACCTGATGGGCGGCGAATCCAGCCCCTTAAAGGTATTTGAGAAGAGAGGAATACTTATTCCCGAGATCGAGCTTCGCTACTATCCCGTATCAAACAAGGATCAGAGCGAGGTGGACTATACCGATGTGGCAGACCGCTTCAGAGATTATCTTGTAAATGATAAGGGCGTTGAGGATAAGAACCTTGAGGGCAATAATTCCCTTTATCTTGACATCTACGGCGCAACTCTGAAGAAGAAGTCCATTGCAGGTCTCCCCGTAACAGTAAAGGAGCCTGTGACCACCTTTGCCGACGCAAAGAAAATACTTGAGACCCTGAACGGCATGGGCGTGGACGATATGGTAGTTGCCTACAACAACTACAACAACGATAATATCGGAGAAAAGATCGCCGATTCCTACAATCCCTCATCAAAGCTGGGCGGAAAGAAGGAATTTAACAAGCTGACAGAATATGCATCAGCAAACAATATTCAGATCTTCCCTGTTATCGATAATCAGCAGTTCAAAACAGGCAACGGCTACTGGAGCATGACTAACACCTCCATCAGAGTATCGAATGCATATTCCAAGATCCCCGTTTTTGATCTTGCACACGGCATCGAGAATAAATATTACAAGCCCCTTTCGCTGTTCAGCCCCGCCTCATATGATAAGGCGTTCGGCAAGCTTATCAAGAGCTATAACAAGAAGAATGTAACAAACTTCTCCTTCGGAAGCCTTGCCAATACCATTTACGGCGACTACGGCAAAAAGGCAGTTTCCCGAGAGAATGCCAAGGAAACAGTCAAGGAAATATACAGCAGCGCAAAGCAGACAGGCTCCGTTCTTTCGGATAATCCTGCAGCCTATGTCCTTCCCTATACCGACTGCATCACAAACGTTCCTCTCTGCTCCAGCAAATTCGACCTTTTCGATATGGATATCCCCCTCTATCAGATGGTGCTTCACGGCGTGACGCCCTACTCCTGCACCGCAGTGAACGGCGAAGCCGATCTGGATATAGCTTCTCTCATGGCAATTGCCTCAGGAAGCAATATCGGCTTTGACCTTGTGGGAACAGAGGCAAGCGAGCTGAAGGATACCAAGCTTGACAAATACTTTTACGGCTACTACGAAAACTGGATAAATGAAGCAGCAGGACTTTATAAGCTGGCAGACGAGGTGCTCTCTCCTGCGGCGGATTCTCCCATCGCTTCCTATACAGTTTCGGAGGACGGAAATGAGATCACCACCGTTTACGATAACGGCTATACCACAGTCGTAAACCTTGAAAAGCGCACCGTAAAGGCAGATGGCAAGACCCTGAAGCTTACCGATTATATCGGAGAGGAGGTTATCGGAGAATGAAATTAAATCTTTCCTATGAGAAGAAAAAGGGACTTTACGGCTACGGCTTCATAGCCCTGTGGTTCATCGGCTCCCTGATGTTCTTCATCATTCCCGTTATCAAATCCTTTATCTACTCGTTTTATGATGTAAAGCCTGATGTGGGAGCGCTTGTAATGAGCCCCATGGGTCTTGAAAACTATAAAAAGGCATTTATGGTAGACCCCGACTTCCGCAAAAATCTTATGTCGGTGCTGGGCGATACCCTCTGGCAGACCCCCATCATCATCATCTTCTCCCTGTTTGTTGCGATCATCATCAATCAGAAGTTCAGAGGACGTACCTTCGCAAGAGCGGTATTCTTCCTTCCCGTAATCATCGCAACAGGCCCCGTTTATGCGATCATCACCAACAATCTGGACACCAGCGGAACCGCCGGCGCAGACCAGTTCTCCACAATGTTCTCCGCAGATATGGTAGACCAGCTTCTTGAGTTCGTGGGAATCTACGGATTTAATGATAAGCTGACGGAAATGCTTTCCACCATGACCTCGGATATCCTGAACCTTGTATGGAAATGCGGAATCCAGATAATCATCTTCCTTTCGGCACTTCAGGGAATCCCCACCTCCGCAAAGGAAGCAGCAGCCATTGAGGGTGCTACCTCATGGGAATTTTTCTGGAAGATAACCCTTCCCTATGTATCCCCCATGATCCTTGTAAACCTTGTCTACACCATCATTGACACCTTTACCGACCCCACCAACGTGGTAATGGAGCAGGTGCTCTCGGTGCAGGATGACTGGAAATACGGCTATTCCGCCGCCATGGCATGGAGCTATTTCGCCATTGTTCTTGTGGCAGTCGGAATCATCTTCGCCGTAATGAACAGGATCGTTTACTACGATGACTAATTTAAGGAGTTGGAAAAAATGGCAGAAAATACTTTAAAAGCAACCGCTTCCGACTTCCTTAAAAAGGTCAAGCCGGAAAAGCCCCCCAAGGAAGTAAAGCGTTCACGCAAGGAGGAAAGGGAGCGTTTCAAAAAGCGTCTCGCCACCCTCACCCCCGCAGAGCAGAAATATCTTAAAAGGAAAAGAGCCTTTGAAACGCTCTGGCCCATCTGCCGAGGACTGCTGGTATTCGGACTTTGCTTCGTAATCATCTATCCTCTGATCTACATGATCACAGCAGCGTTCCGTCCCCGTTCGGAGATGAACGACCCCACCATCATCTGGATATCCAGAACCTTTACCCTTTCAAACATCAAGGACGTAATCAGGGTAATGGACTTCTGGAAAACCTTAGGAAACACCCTGTTTATCAACATCGGCTGTTCCATCGTGCAGGTAATTACCTGCGCCATCACAGGCTACGGCTTCGGAAGATTCAACTTCAAGGGCAAGAATATCCTCTTCGGCGTGGTTATCCTTATGATACTCATGCCCGCACAGATCATTCTTATCCCCCAGTATATGTTCTTCCGCTACTTCAATCCCTTCGGGATCTGGCATATGATCACAGGCGAATACATCAACCTCATCGACAACGCCCTGACCATGTATATGCCCGCCATAATGGCAAACGGACTTCGTGCAGGACTTTTCATCTTCCTGTTCCGTCAGTCCTTCCGCGGACTTCCCAAGGAGCTTGAGGATGCCGCATATCTGGACGGCTGCTCACCCCTCGGCACCTTCATTAAGGTAATGATCCCCAACGCAGGCTCCACATTCCTTACAGTATTCCTTCTTTCCGTTGTATGGTACTGGAACGACTACTACATTTCCACATCGTTCTTCACCAACAACAGCACCATTGCGCTCCAGCTCAAAAACCTCAATGCGTCCCTGACCCGAGTGCTTTTCAACAACGGTACCGTAAAGGTAAACGCAAGAGAGCTGATCGTATGGATGGAATCGGGCTGTCTGCTTTCCATCACGCCTATTCTGGTAATGTACATCTTCCTTCAGAAGAATTTCACCGAGGGAATTGCCCGCTCGGGTCTCACAGGTATGTAATTGCCCGAATCAAAACGGCGAATAATTTGCTTCGGATATCCTGCGGCGGAATGTAATACTGATCTCCATAATTATAATGGAGATTAGTATTAAAGCCGCACAGGATAAAAATAAAAGTGAATAATTAAGAAGTGCCGATTTGACCGTTTAATTCAGAAAAATTATGCGATTAAACCGGCAGTTCCTTTTTATTCAAAGAGATAATGGAGGATAATAAAATGAGCTATAATGTTAATGAAATAAAACCCTCATCAGAGCTTTGGTATACCCGACCCGCCGCAAATTGGGACGAGGCACTCCCCGTAGGAAACGGACGAATGGGAGCAATGATATTCGGAGGCCCTTCAAACGAGCTTTTGCAGCTCAATGAGGATTCTGTCTGGTCAGGTAATTTCCGTAACCGAAACAATCCCAAAGCATATGATAATCTTGAGAAAATGCGACGCCTGATAAACGAGGAAAAAACCGCCGAAGCGGAGCAGCTTTGCTCAGATGCCTTTTACGGCACCAACGAAAACCAGCGCCACTATCAGCCCTTGGGAGATCTGCATATATGGCAGTCAGCCCCCGAATACAGCGACTTTACCCGAGGACTTTCCCTTGACAAAGCCATTTCATGGGTGAGCTTCAAGTCGGAGGGAGTGACCTTCACCAGAGAAATATTTGCTTCTTGTCCCGATGAATGCATAATTGTCCGCTTCACTGCCGATAAAAAGGGCAGCATATCCTTTACCGCAGCTATCGACGGCAGAGATGACAATTACGATAAAAACGAAGCATATGACAATAAGACCATTCTTTTTACCGTTTCCGACGGCATACCCTATTCCTGCGCCATAACCGTCACAGCAAAGGGAGGGGAGTGCGGCACAGACGCAAACCGCCTTGTCTGCAAAAACGCCGATGAAGCAATGCTGATAATCGCCGCACAGACCTCATGGCGCACGGGAGACCATGAAAAGCTATGCATTTCTCAGGCAAAGAAAGCAGCACGATTGACCTCGGAAAAACTGATCGAGCGCCATATTGCCGATTATACCAAGCTCTATGACCGCTGCGCCCTTGAGCTTAATAACGAGAACGGCGTAAATTCCGCTCTCCCCACCGATGAACGTCTTAAAGCCGTAAAGGAGGAGAATGTCAGCGATAACGAGCTTGTTGCTATGTATTTCAATTTCTCCCGCTATCTGATGATATCAGGCTCAAGAGAGGGAACGCTCCCCTTGAATCTGCAAGGCATCTGGAATAAGGATATGTGGCCCGCATGGGGCGGCAAATACACCGTCAATATCAATACGGAAATGAATTACTGGGGAGCCGAGATACAAAATCTCAGCGAATGTCATACCCCCCTCTTTGACCATATCGAGCGAATGAGAGAAAACGGCAGAGTAACCGCAAGAACAATGTATAACTGCGGCGGAACGGTCTGCCATCACAACACCGATATCTGGGGCGACACAGCACCACAGGACAAATGGCTTCCGGGCACTCTCTGGCCTATGGGTATGGCATGGCTATGCACTCATATCTGGGAGCATTACCTTTTCACGGGAGATAAGACCTTCCTTGCGGAGAAATTCGATACCCTCTGCGAGTCTGCGGAATTTTTCGCAGATTACCTTACCGAGGACGAAAAGGGCAGACTTGTAACAAATCCCTCCGTCTCCCCCGAGAATACCTATTATGCAAAGAACGGAAGAACAGGCACCCTCTGCAAGGGACCTTCCATGGACAGCCAGATACTTTTCACCCTCTTTACCGCCGTAATAAACGCCTCGGAGATACTTGACGAGAACCATGCATTTGCCCAAAAGCTCCGCAGCATGAGAGACCGTCTCCCCAAGCCCGAGATCGGCAAATACGGTCAGATCATGGAATGGGCGGAGGATTATGACGAGGTTGAGCCGGGACACCGCCATATCTCTCAGCTATATGCCCTCTATCCTGCAGATATAATAAACCCGTCAAAAACACCCGAGCTCGCACAGGCAGCAAGAGCAACGCTGGAGAGGAGACTTTCCCATGGCGGCGGACATACAGGCTGGTCGAGAGCATGGATAATCAATATGTGGGCAAGGCTCCTGGACGGCGAAAAGGTTGGAGAAAATGTGCAGGCGCTCCTTTCCCATTCCACAAGCATAAATATGTTCGATATGCATCCACCCTTCCAGATAGACGGCAATTTCGGCGGCGGCGCAGGCATTGCGGAAGCGCTGATACAGAGCAGATATGACGGGGTATCGGACGCTGCATATATAACTCTCCTTCCCGCCCTTCCCCCCGAATGGAAAAGCGGCAGCATGAGGGGAATAAAAGCTCGGGGCGGCTTTGAGGCAGGCTTTGAATGGTCAAATGGCAGGATAACAGGCGCTGTGATAAAATCCATGAACGGCAGCAGACTTTCACTCAGAGCGGATGGTGAGATAACCGTCACCTGCGAAGGAAAGCAGACAGAAGCAATTCTTGTAAATAACGCATATGAATTTGAAACCGAAGCAGGAAAGACCTACTTCATTTCGGTAAAGTGATTTTTCGGAGAAGGCTATGAACGAATTTTATAAACCCGACAGACATACAAATCCTGCGCCCGAACCGCAGAGAGAAGCTAAAACCGCCTATGCGGAGCCTGAAAATATCCGCATAGTGGTGGATAAGGACACCCCTCCAAGGCAGGATACAGCTTCTGAGCAAAAGGGCAGCATACCGTCCTATTCATCGGATGGGCAGAGCTTCACAAGCATCGACGATATCGCCGATACAGCCAAGGAATACGGCAAGAGGATAATGGACGAGATAAACCCGGGAGGCATGGGCTTTAACCGAAAGCTCAAAAACCGAAGCGTGTCCATTTTCCTCTGTGCCCTTTTCGGAATCTTCGGAGCGCACAGATTCTATGAGGGCAAGATATTTACAGGGATACTCTGGGCGTTAACGGGAGGACTCGGCTTCATCGGCTGGATAATCGACCTGATAATCCTCATAAACAAGCCGAAATACTACGAGCCGTAAAAATGTAACAAGGACGGTGCTGAAAGATGGCAATGAACAGCTTTGCGGATTTTGGCGAAATGCACAGATCCGTGCTACAGGAAATATGCAACATGGGCGCAGGAAACGCCGCCACAGCCCTGTCCGAGATGATATCCTCCCCCACGGACATCTCCACCCCTCAGGTGAAGGTACTTGCCGCAGCAGAGGCAGGGAGAATAGCCGACCTTCTGAGCAGGGGAACGGAGGCATTTCTTATAAAGCTCAGCTGCGATATGCAGGGAGCGGTGCTGTTCATATTTCCATATGCATTTATCGAGCGGCTTGCAGGAACGTTTTTCCCCGATACGGCTGTGAAGGGCAAGGGGGACATGAACGAGATGATCTCCTCGGTGGTAAGGGAAACGGTGAATATCTGCGCCGCCTCCTACGCCAACAATTTCTCAATAATGACAGGAATGACGGTGGATATATCCGTTCCCGAAAGCACAGCTGCGCCCTCGGGAGAGCTTTTGAAGGTGAATGAGGGAGCGGTGAACGTCTGCTTTGTGAATAATACCGTCACCGTGAACGACTGTGGAAAATCCTTTAATATCCTCTTTTTCCCCGAGCTGAATACAATACAGGACTTTATGGGAAGAATAGGAGTAGAGTGCTGAGCGGTATAATCAAATAATAGCACAAATGTTCTTATATGTCAATAGACAAATTGTAAACATTTGTGCGAGCTTGAACCTGATGACAAAATCAGCGCCAAAGTATTGCATAACGCAGCTCAGGCAATAAAATAGCTTGATAGGAGAATGGGAATGAAGCATTATATCATTGTAAAATTTAAAGAACAAATAAATGTAGGCTTATTGACAGAGCCTATTACGGAATTGTTCCGTAAGCTGACCGAAATGAACGGTATCCATGACGTTAATGTTTATACATCATGCATAGACCGACCCAACAGATATGATATTATGATTGAGATCAATATGGATAAAGCTGCTCTTGAATGCTATGACCATTCTGACGTTCACATAAAATGGAAACAGGAATATTCGGAAATGATCGAAAACAAAGCAATATTTGACTGTGAATAAAATAGTTCAGAAATAAATTATTATGGCGTATTTGCAGCGGCGGGCAGAGAAACGGAACATTCCCGCATGAAAGGAAAAAAGATATGAAGCTACTTGCAATAGACGGAAACAGCATAATGAACCGCGCATTTTACGGAATAAAAGCCCTTTCAAATAAAAAGGGCGTGTTCACCAACGCAATAACGGGCTTTATGAACATCTACCTGAAAACCCTGTCGGATATCTCACCCGACGGCTGTGCAGTGGCATTTGACTTAAAGGAGCCCACCTTCCGTCATAAGGCAAATGCTGCCTATAAAGCCACAAGACACGGAATGCCCGAGGAGCTTGCCATGCAGATGCCCCTTATCAAGGAGCTTCTCCGTTCTCTGGGCGTGACCGTACTTGAGTGTGCGGGCTTTGAGGCGGACGATATTCTGGGCACTCTTTCCGCCATGGCAGATGAAAATGACCCCGTCTATATCCTGACGGGAGACAGGGACAGCCTGCAGCTCATAAACGAAAACGTCACCGTCCTGCTCCATACCACAAAGGAGCTTATCACCACGACCCCCGCAAAATTCGGGGAGATGTATGAGGGGCTTTCCCCCAAGCAGCTTATCGACCTCAAGGGTCTTATGGGGGACAGCTCGGACAATATCAGCGGTGTCAAGGGCATTGGCGAGAAAACCGCTCTTGCCCTTATCAAGGAATATTCGTCAATTGAGGAGCTTTATAAAAAGCTTGCCTCGGGAGAAGTCACCGCCACAAAATCCGTTCTTGCCAAGCTTACCGCAGGTGAAAAGGACGCAATGGAAAGCAAATGGCTTGCCACCATTGTAACAAATGCGCCCATCTCCTCCTCTATGGCGGATTATGCATATAAAGAGCGTGACGAGGCGACCTTGTCACGTCTCCTCACCGAGCTTGAGATGACAAAGCTGATGGACAGGCTTGATGTAAAGCCGTCCGCAGCGCTTGCGGCTGTTCCCGAGGGTGAGAGGATAGAAGCTGTGGATTATAAAACAGTTCCCATGAGCGCTTCGGATATCAATGGACAGTTTGCCTTTATATTCAGGCAGAATGAGGAAACAGCGGTGCTTTACTGCGCCTATGAGGACAAGCTCTGCGTGTTTGAGAATGAAAGTGACATCATTTCTCTCCTGTCCTCCGAACATGATAAGCAGACCTTCGGCGCAAAGCCCGCTTACAGATATATGCGTTCCCATGGCTCGGAGCTTAAAAATATCGTTTCCGATGCGGATATCTCGGGATATCTCTTGAATGCCTCAGCTTCGGAATACACCGTCAGAGGACTATGCGCCGAATACGGCTGTCCCGATTATGAAGCCTTGGGAGAATTTTCGGAAATAGCTGCCCTGCCAACTCTTTGCACCCGCCTTGACAAGGAGCTTGAAAACACGGGAATGGACAAGCTCTGTAAGGAAGTGGAGCTGCCCCTTACCGAGGTGCTTGCGTCCATGGAGCATTACGGCGTAAAGACGGACACCGATGGAATAAGAAAATTCGGCGAGACCCTCTCACAGGAGATAGACGGACTTGAGCAGCAGATATATTTCCGTGCAGGAAAGCAGTTCAATATCTCCTCCCCGAAGCAGCTTGGAGTTATCCTCTTTGAGGAAATGGGACTGCCCGCAGGCAAAAAGACCAAAACGGGCTATTCAACGGGAGCGGAGGTTCTTGAGGAGCTTCGTGACAAGGACCCCATCATAGATATGATACTCACCTACCGTCAGTACACAAAGCTCCGCTCCACCTATGTTGAGGGACTTTTAAAGGCAGTGAGCGAGGACGGACGTATCCACTCCGTATTCAAGCAGACAGAAACAAGAACGGGACGAATATCCTCCACCGAGCCTAATCTGCAGAATATCCCCGTCCGCACCGAGCTTGGACGGAATATGCGCAAATTCTTCGTAAGCGAAACAGGCAGAACGCTCATTGACGCAGACTACAGCCAGATCGAGCTTCGTATTCTTGCTCATCTGAGCGGCGACAAGAATATGCAGGATATATTCAGGAGCGGGGGAGATATCCACACCTCCACCGCAGCGCAGGTTTTCGGAATGCCCGAGGACATGGTGACTTCGGAAATGCGCCGTGCCGCAAAGGCTGTCAATTTCGGCATTGTTTACGGAATAAGCGCATTTTCCCTGTCAAAGGACATTGACGTATCGGTGGCAAAGGCGGACAGGTATATAAAGAGCTATCTCTCAAATTTCAGCGGCGTTGCGGCATTTATGGACAAGGCTGTGTCCGACGCTTCCGAGAAGGGCTATTCGGAAACTATCTTCGGCAGAAGAAGATATATCCCCGAGCTTGCGGCGAAAAACAAGAATATCCAAAGCTTCGGCAAGCGTGCGGCAATGAACGCCCCTGTGCAGGGAGCGGCTGCGGACATTATAAAAATTGCCATGGTCAAGGTATATAAAAGGCTGAAGGAAGAAAAGCTTGACGCGCAGCTTATTCTTCAGGTGCACGATGAGCTTATTATAGAGGCTTCGGAAAAGGACGCCGCAAGGGCTGCGGAGGTCCTCGGCGAGGAAATGCGCGGAGCTGTAAAGCTGGACGTTCCTCTCACCGCCGATGTGGAGACGGGCGGAAGCTGGTTTGAATGTCACTGACAGAAATTAAGAGGCTCAGAGGCAAGAAGCAAGAAGAGCATAACCCGAGATTTTTGATAAATCCATGATAAAGGAATGAAAATAAATGGAAATTAAATTTCATCTTCCCGATTTTATGAGGCATTTCAGGCTGAATCTCACCTTTGCGGAATATCTGAGGAAATATCCCCATAAATTCCGGGATGGTGTGAAGATAGGCTCTGTCTACGGCTCGTTCCCCAACATGACATGGAACGGCGGACGGTATTTGCAGGGGCAGTGCGACCCCCGTATTCTCAGGGAGATACTCAAGCAGCTCAATCAGCGGGGGATACCATGCAGATTCACCCTCACAAATCCCATGCTGACCCCCGAGCATCTTTCAGATCCCTTCTGCAATGCTGTTCTCAAGGCAGCCGATAACGGTCTTAACGAGGCAATCGTTTTCTCCCCCATGCTTGAGGACTACATAAGGGAACATTTTCCATCCATGCCTATCACCAGCTCCACCTGCAAGCAGATCGAGGACTATGACGAGCTTTGCGCCGAGCTTGATAAGGACTATTCCCTTGTTGTCCTCGACTATAATTTCAACAATAATTTTGAGGTCCTTGAAAAGCTCCCCCACAAGGATAAAGCGGAGCTGCTCATAAATCCCTGCTGCGAGCCTGCCTGCAAGCGCAGGGCGGAGCATTACCGCTCCATAGGCAGGAGCCAGATCGCCCTTACCGAGCATATGATGAAGCGCTCGGAAACTCCGTATGCTCCCGAGCCTTTTCAGTGCCCCTGTATGCTGAAAACTCTGTATCAGACGGTGGATTCGCCGCTGCACATATCTCCCGAGGCTATATACGATAAATATGTTCCTATGGGCTACTGCAATTTCAAGATAGAGGGAAGGAGCGTTCCCGATGTGAATGTGCTGGAAAATTATGTTTATTACATGGCAAAGCCCGAATATAAGGATGAGGTTCGTCTTGATATCCTGCTGAAGCTCACCCGTGAGAAAAAATATTTTATGTGATTTATCGCTTTACATCGCTGCTATGGCGAAAATGAATTTATTTTTACCTTTTTGGGAAAAATGAAATGTCATTTTGTTAAATTTACAATTGAGACATAATATATAGCTAAAAAGTTTATAAACTGTGCTGCCTTTTATTATATAATAAAACTATATTATGTACTATATTTCGGACATTTTTTGCAGACGCAGTGTGTGCAGGATTCCGAGAATTTTAAACGGGAGGAATTGTGATATGTCACTTGGAAAAGTTCTTGTTGTTGATGACGATAATAACATCTGCGAGCTTTTGAAATTATATCTCGAAAAGGAAGGCTACGGCGTTATGGTTTCCCATGACGGCGACGAGGCTGTTGTCAAGTTCAACGCTCTCAAGCCCGACATAGTTCTTCTCGACATCATGCTTCCCGGTCTTGACGGCTGGCAGGTATGCCGCGAGATCAGAAAGAAGTCCAACGTGCCTATTATTATGATAACCGCCAAGAGCGAGACCTTCGACAAGGTGCTTGGTCTTGAGCTGGGCGCTGACGACTATGTTGTAAAGCCCTTTGATACCAAGGAGGTCATTGCCCGCATCAAGGCTGTTTCCAGAAGGATCGGTCAGTCCTCATCCGAGTCCGAGATCAGAGAGGTCAAGTATGACAAGCTGGTCGTTAATATGACAAGAGACGAGCTGAGCGTTGACGGCAAGGTCATGGCTACTCCTCCCAAGGAGCTTGAGCTTCTCTTCTATCTTGCTTCCACGCCCAACAGAGTTTACACACGAGATCAGCTTCTTGCCGCGGTATGGGGCTTT
>JAGBFZ010000183.1 GCA_018110855.1 Oscillospiraceae bacterium | reverse complement strand
CTGATTTCACTATGGACGAGGACGAGATTGAGATCGAGACTGAGCCTTCCGAGGTCGGAGCTGTAAGAGAAGCTCTCACTGCAAAAGGCTACAACGTTATTTCTGCTGAAGCAATGCAGATCCCTTCCACCTACACAACTCTCACCGATGAGGACGCAATCAGAAAGATGACACTCCTCCTTGAGCATCTTGAGGACAACGACGACGTTCAGAACGTCTACCACAACTGGGATATGTCCGAGAGCGAGGACGAGGAATAAGAAAACGGCTTTAATATGTCGCATAAAAAATCGCTTCCTGTTTTATGTTTGTGCATAAAGCAGGAAGCGATTTTTTTGACATTACTGAAATTATGCCCTGAGTCTGGATATCTGATTCTTCAGCTCCTTGGACATACTGCTGAGAGTTTCACAGGAGGCTGCGGATTCCTCAGCGGTGGCTGAATTCATCTGAACTACTCCCGAGATCTGGTCTATTCCCGAGGTTACCTGATGAACTGCTTCGGACTGAGAAGCAGATGCCTGAGATATCCTTGTGATAAGCTCGTTTGTCTGCTCGGCAAAGCTCTTAACAGCCTTCATTGAGTCTGCGGTTGCTTCTGCTATCCGTGAGCCGTTTTCTACGGCGTTTACTGTGGCTGTAATGAGAGTCTTTGTACTCTGAGCTGCCTGAGAGCTTTTTTCGGCAAGGTTTCTGACCTCGTCTGCAACGACCGCAAAGCCCTTGCCTGCGTCGCCTGCTCTTGCAGCCTCAACTGCTGCGTTGAGAGCAAGGATATTTGTCTGGAATGCTATATCCTCAATTGTGTTGATGATCTTGCTTATCTCCTGAGACTGTTCCTGAATATCGTTCATGGCTGAGATCATATTCTTGATCTCTGCGTCCTGAATGGATATCTTCTCAGCCGTGCGGAGAGAAAGCTCGTTGGCTGTATTGGCATTATCCGCAGTATTCGATATCTGCGAGGAGATATCGCTGATAGAGGATGAGAGCTGCTCAATAGCCGCTGCCTGAGTAGTTGTGCCGTTTGCAAGAGTCTGCGAGCCGCTTTCCATCTGCTCCGCCCCGCTCATTACCTCGTCTGCTGAGAGGATGATATTCCTGATTATTCCATGGAGATTTTGATTTATCTGAGTAAAGGAGGCATTTATCTTTACAAAATCACCCATGTATTCAATGGAAGGAGAACGGGTAAAATCACCGTTTGCCATTGAGGAAAGCACGTTTGAAATGTCGGTGATATAGCTGTTCAGAGTGTTCTTTGTCTGCTCAAGCCTGCGTGCAAAAAGTCCCATTTCATCATTTGAGAAATTGAAGTTGCTGTCAGGAGAGCTGAGGTTTCCTTTACTCATATCATCAGCAATATTATTTACCTCAACAATAGGCTTTTCTATCATATTTCTGATAACCGCAAATAAAATTCCTGAGGATACTGCCATTACCGCAACTCCGATAACGATAACGATTATCAGCATCGTTCTGAACAAGGCATTGGAGCTTGCTGCGGATAGACCTGCAAAATATGCGCCTGCAAGTTCACCGTTCATATCAAACATGGGCTGATAGATAACATAATGCTCCTGACCTACAATAACTGCCTTGCCTCTATATTCCTCTTTATTATCGATAACGGTTTTCTTAATGCTGTCGGACATATCAGTACCGATTATCCTTTTTCCGTCCTCACCGATGATGGTGGTTGCATATCTGGTGGGACCTGCAAAGAGCGTTACCTCTGTTTCAGACTGAGCCTTGACATTATCGAGATAAGAGGTCTCGGAAAGGTCCATACCAACCACCATAGCACCCACGATGGTGCTGTTATTGTACTTTACGGGAGAGATATACTCCATGGCAAGTCCTACTCCGCAGTCCTTTACAATTCCGCTTTTTACATCTCCCGCAAGAGCTGTGCTGACATCAAAGGAGGTCACCTTGCAGCCCTCTGACTGCCAGAGTATCTTGCCCTCAGTATCTGTAAGTATCAAAAAGTCATACTCCGTTTCCGAAGCAGATCCCCACGCATTTTCGAGAGTTCTGTTGTTTCCCGAAAGAGCGGCTGCGGCAGCTCCCTGATTTACTGCGTCCGCAGTACGTCCGAGACGTTCCTTTTCCTGCTCCAGAGTGTTTTCAAGGATATGTATTCCGATTACTGCGTGATTGGTCATTAGCTCATCTGTCTGATTGCCAGCCATTATAAGAGCGGTAGCAATTATTACTACTGTGAGCGTCAGGAGCATACACAATACGGTTGTAATTATTTTGCGGCTTATTTTTGACATGATTATACGGTCTCCTTTATGCTGTTATTATCCTATAATAATATTTTACAATATTTTTACATAGTTGTCAATATAATATTATAAAAATATCCCGAACTGAAAAAATTTTTTCGACACGCCTCCGGCTTCGATCTATACTTTTTAGATAGACTGACAGGGTTATTTCTTTTTATCATGGCCTTGTTTATACATATCAAAACAACCATAACCGGGGGTTTTAGATTACAATTAATCCGCCGGAATTCATGATCCCGGCGGAAAAAAATCAGATGTTTTCAGTAATAACATCGCCCATGCCCGAACAGCTTACAAGCTTCATGCCCTCGGACATTATATCGCCTGTACGATATCCGTCCTTCAGCACCTTTGCAACAGCCGCCTCAACTGCGTCTGCTTCCTTATCCATATCAAAGGAATAACGCAGGAGCATTGCTGCGGAAAGAATGGTGGCAATAGGATTTGCTTTGTTCTGACCTGCGATATCGGGTGCGGAGCCGCCGCTTGGCTCATAAAGTCCGAACTTGGTATCGTTAAGGCTTGCGGAAGCTAACATTCCAATGGAGCCTGTTATCATCGAGGCTTCATCGGAGAGGATATCTCCGAACATATTCTCGGTGAGCACAACGTCAAACTGAGCGGGATCTTTTACAAGCTGCATTGCGCAGTTATCTACCAGCATATGCTCATAGGAAACCTCGGGATAATCCTTTGCGACTTCTTCAACGATCTTTCTCCAGAGTCTTGATGAATCGAGCACGTTTGCCTTATCTACGCTTGTTACCTTTTTGCGGCGCTTCATAGCGATATCAAAGGCACGGACTGCTATTCTTCTGATCTCATTCTCGTTATATGTAAGGGTATCGGTAGCGGTGATAACGCCGTTTACCTCTTCGGTCTTTCTTGTGCCGAAGTAAAGTCCGCCTGTAAGCTCTCTCATTATCATCATATCAAAACCGCGCTCGGCGATCTCTGCCTTTAAGGGGCAAGCATCCTTAAGCTCGCCGTAAAGAAGAGCGGGACGGAGATTAGCAAAAAGATTGAGGGATTTTCTGAGCTTTAAAAGTCCTGCTTCGGGACGTTTGTCCGCAGGAAGCTTATACCATGGAGAGGTTGCGGTATTTCCGCCGATTGAGCCCATAAGCACAGCGTCCGCTGCCTTTGCCCTTTCAATAGTTTCATCGGTAAGGGGCACGCCGTTTGCGTCAATTGAACAGCCGCCCATTAAAAGCTGATCGTACTCAAAGCTGTGTCCGAATTTATCGGCAACCTTATCGAGCACCTTCATTGCTTCGGAAACCACCTCGGGTCCGATACCGTCGCCTTTTATTACTGCTATTTTCTTATTCATTTCAAATTATCCTTTCTGAATAATTTTTTAAACACATTCCTGCCGAAAAAACTTTTAAATAAATTGCTTCTTCGGTAGACCACAGCCGAAATAAAGCCTATGCTGCGTTCATTCTCGCATGAAATCATGAAATGAAGAATACAGCCGCCGCGGGGAATGTTCTGAGAGATGAATTTTGTCAGGTCTCTTTCATATTCAAACTGAGATGTATTTTCGGG
>JAGBFZ010000182.1 GCA_018110855.1 Oscillospiraceae bacterium | reverse complement strand
GATGCTCACTTCCGAGATTTATGATTATGTCGCAGAGATTGCGCTCGTTGAGAAACGGACATCTCTCTCCGCACAGCTTGAAGCTGCTGTTTTCTATATTATCCCGAAGCCTTTTACCGAAATCTCCTTTAACCGTATCATAAAATGATTTGGTCGCAGGATCAATATCTATTTCCCAGCCGACACAGCAGTTGTCCGTACAACGGTCTGCTATGCAGGAGAATTTTTTATAGTACAGTGGATAACGGAGCTTCATTTTGCAAGCCCTTCAAGATAGAGGCACATTTCTTCAAATGTACCGCGTCTGCAATCTGTTGCGTATTCATCGTTTGGAATAAGACAGTCTGTAACAAGGTAGGTGTCAAGCCCTGCCGCATTTGCCGCATAGGCGTCCTCTCTCTCATCATTACCGATCATAAGACAGTCCTCGGGGTCAACCCCCATCCTTTCGCAGATCGAGAGGTAATATTTGGGATTGGGCTTGCAATAGCAGTCGCTGTCGTAGGAGGTTATAAGGTCGAAGTCATTTTCAGATAGACCGATCCATCCGATTCTTGTAAGCTGACCCTGATGGGGGAAGAAGGGGTTGGTTGCAAGGATCACCTTGCCCGCCGCCGCTCTTGCCGCCTCCACAGCTCTTCTTGCAAGAGGATTGTCCTTTGTTGCGGCTCTTGCCTTGTGGAACTCTCCTGTGTAATAGCTGTCGCAAAGCTTCTTTGCCTCTGTTGTGTCTGTGCCGATAATTGCATCGAAGGTCTCCCAGAACACCTCGCCATTCAGCTTTGCGCCGTCATTTTTCACCATTGCGCCCGTGCCCTTCCAAACGGAGTCCACAATAAGGTTTGCATCAAGCCCTGTAGGGGCAAGGACGGCGCAGAGATTCTTGAAATATGCATTCATAAATGCGTTCATATCCATGGGGAGAAGTGTTCCGTCAAGGTCGAAAAGTATTGCTTCGTATTTTTTCATAAATACCTCTTATTTTCTTGCAAGATTGGAGATGCCGCGCTTAAGAGCTGAAAGAAATATATCTATTTCATCTTCAGTGTTTTCGTGGGAAAGGCTGATGCGTACAGATGTGTCTGCTTCGTTTTTAGGAAGACCGTATGCAAGCAGAGCGGAACTTGGACCTGAAGAATGAGTTGAGCAGGCGCTTCCTGCTGAAATACATATTCCCTCGCCTGAGAGATAGTTGAGCATAATCTCACTTCTGATGCCGGGAAGGGTGATGTTTATGATGTTGGGCAGATGGCTTTCGGGGATGTTGGGTCGCACTTCAATTTCACCGAGACCGCAGAGAAGCTTTTCTCGCAGGGCGTTCATTTTTTCGATCCTTGCAGTAAAGCTTTCCTTTCCCTCTGCCGCCGCCGCGCCGAATGCGGCGATGGCGGGGACGTTTTCCGTTCCGCTTCTGTAGTTATCCTCCTGACCGCCGCCGTAGATAATAGGTATTATACGCTTAGCTGTTATCATCTCACGGGTAACGTAAAGTGCGCCTGCGCCCTTGGGAGAGAATATCTTGTGGGCGCTTACGGAGATAGCATCTGCGGTGAGCGATGTGGGAGTGAATTTTGTTTTCAAAAATGCCTGAACCGCGTCAACATGGCATACTGCCTTGGGCGATACTGCGCGAATAGCGGAAAATGCACTCTTAACATCGTAAATTGCGCCTGTTTCATTATTTGCCAGCATAAAGGATGCTAAAACTGTGTTATTATCTGCATTTTCGCGGATAAAGTCAAGATCAAGAACTCCGCCCCTTGTTGGCACCTTAAGGACGGTAAATCCGTCGTCCTCAAGCTTTTTTGCGGCGTTTGCAACAGAGGAATGCTCTCCGTCGGAAATAAGTATCTTACCTCGGCTTCCGTTTTTCACCGGTCTTTCCTTTGCATATACGCATCCGAATATTGCAAGGTTATTTGCTTCTGTTCCTCCTGAGGTAAAGATAAGTCGGCAGTCATCAGCTCTGCGTACTCCCAAAGCTGAGATTATCTGCTTTCTTGCTTCATCTGTTAATTTTTTAG
>JAGBFZ010000181.1 GCA_018110855.1 Oscillospiraceae bacterium | reverse complement strand
CATACTGTGCTTCTGCCGACGCTCCAAAGGTCGAGGGCTGGAAAAAGCCGGCTTCCGATAATATGGTTGCGGTATCCATTCACGCATACCTTCCCTTTGATTTTGCATTTGAGGGTACAGGTCATTCAGATTGGATAGACTCCGATCACACCTCTCTGTCCGGAGTATTCACTACTCTTCATTCCGCATTTTTAAGCAAGGGTATCCCCGTTGTTATCGGTGAATTCGGTGCCTGCAACAAGAATAACACCTCAGACCGTGCCACATATGCAAAGAGCTATGCCTCTTTCGCAAGACAGTTTGCCGAGGAAAACATTCCCTGCATTTGGTGGGATAACAACGCATTCGGAACAGGAGCCGAGAACTTCGGTTTGTTCAACAGATCGTCTCTGACATTTACATATGACAGTGTTGCAACAGCTCTCGTAAATGCTTACAGCGGAAATCCCCCTTATGAAACAGCCACAAGCGGCAGTCAGATACTTTTCTCCGGAAGCAGCTACTGCAGCGGCTACGGTCAGGCTTTTTCTACCACCGACCTTTCTTTCCTGCTCAATATGAAGAGCGGTGATAAGCTCTATGCCGAATATTCAAGCAATTCCGCACCCGAAGCCATTCTTCAGGATATGGATGATGCAGACTCAAAAGCCTGGTGCAAGGTGGTACCCGACAGTGCGTCAAACGGTATGGCAATATGGTCCTATGAGACTCTGATTAACGCTTTCGGCGGCAGCTTTTCGGGTCTGGACAAGTTCTATATCGGTGACACCGGTTCGGCTCTCACCCTCACGAAGGTTTATATCCCCGGCGGACCAGCTCACACCCATAATTATAACGGCACCTCTTCCATAACCCTTGCCGCTACCGAAACAACAGAGGGTATTCGGAAGATATGCTGCTCCGTTAGCGGCTGCTCCGCATACAAGCTTGAGGTGGTTCCTAAGGTTTTATCGTCTTTTGACGAAGAAAAGGTAGCTGCATTTGTAGAGCGTCTGTACGTAAATCTACTCGGACGTGCTTCCGACCCCAAGGGCAAGGCTGACCATATAGCCAGACTCAAAACAGGCTATTCTGCCAGCGCACTTGTAAAAGACTTTGTCTTCTGCCCTGAGCTTAAAAACCAGAAGCTCTCCAACACAGAATTTGTTACAAGAATGTACAAAACAATGCTTGGCAGAAATCCGGATGCCTCCGGTCTTGCAAAGTTTGTTAAATATCTTGACAACGGCTGCTCTTACGGTCTGATCCTACAGAACTCCTGCGGCTCCCCTGAGTTTACAAACATATGCCAGAGCTACGGTATTGTAAGAGGTTCCTATAAGTCCCCCGAATACAGAGACGTTAATCCCAACCTTACAGCTTATGTAAGCAGACTGTACACTGTTGCACTGGGCAGAAACTACGATGTTAAGGGACTTAACGATAATACAAGAAGATATATTGAAGGTAATGTATCTGCCGAAGAGCTTGCTCATGCCTGCATCTTCTCCACCGAATTCATTAACAAGAACCTCACTGATGACGAGTTTGTTGAGTGTATGTACAGAACACTTCTCGGCAGAAACTCCGACAGCGTCGGCAAAGCCAATTGGCTCGAAAAAATGAAAAACGGCATGACCAGAGAACAGGTGTTCAGAAGCTGCGCCGGTTCTCAGGAATTTAAAAATCTGGTCGCAACTTTCGGAATATAAAATAAATAGTCCTCTGACCACCGATCTGAAACGAACCCACATTGTATATACCGCCAATGTCCTGATCGGATATCTGACGATATAATATATCATTTCACAAAAGGAGAGTCAAAAAACAATGAAAAAACGAATTGTCTCATTGCTTCTGTCGCTGCTGATGTGCCTGAGTATGCCTTGTATGTCAGCTGCAGCAGAGGATCAGATCCCCGAGCTGACAACACCTCAGAACGAGGTATCGGAAGCTTACACAGCTGCTGAAAAGGACAGTGCAAATTCCTTACTCACTATTGAAAAAGCTCAGCAGATGGATATCAGCGAATGTATAGAGATCGCCAATACCATTGCTCCGCCCGAAAATCATGGCGTAGGTGTTACATCGGTTGAAATTTCCCCTGCCCAGGCAGTTATAATTGACCGAGTTATCGAATATGACAGACAGGCAAATGAAGGTATTGCTGTTTACACAAGAGCAGCTTCCTACGATTTTACCAGTGAATATTATTACAATCAGCTCACAGCAAACGAAAAGAAGACATATGATGCAATGCTCGCTGTATTTAACGACTGCCTCAATTCCACAAAAACTTACAGCAGTGATT
>JAGBFZ010000180.1 GCA_018110855.1 Oscillospiraceae bacterium | reverse complement strand
GGTCCCTCTGCCCTCAGACGAGGAATGACGGACTCTTTGAAAGGAAATGATTTGATTGAGGATAGCTGTATGCCCCGGAAGCTTTGATCCCGTTACCTTCGGTCACAGGGATATTATTCACAGAGCCTCCGTGCTTTTTGACAAGGTCATTGTCCTTGTGGCGGTAAACAAAATGAAGACCCCCGCTTTCACTCCCGAGGAGAGAGTGGAAATGCTCAAAAAGGTTACGGCGGAATTTAAAAATGTTGAGGTCGATGTATGCTACGGTCTTATTGCGGATTATGTGCGCAGTGTGGGAGCCGTTGCTATTGTAAAGGGTCTGAGAGCCGTTACCGATTTCGAGTACGAATTTCAGATGGCACTTGTGAACCGAAACATTTATGACGGTGCAGAGACAGTATTTCTGACTACAAGCTCGGAGAACATGTATCTCAGCTCCAGCGTGGTAAAGCAGGTCGCTTTCTACGGCGGAGATATAAGCGGATTTGTTCCCGGCTGTATCCTGAAGGATATTGAAGCAAGACTAAAGCCTGTAAGCGGCGGAATGGAGAAATAAATAATGGCACAGTTAGTAGTGGATGATTATCTTGACTTGATGGATGATATCCTTGAAAAGTCAAAACCTATTTTCGGTTCCAAGAAATGTATGATAGATGCTGACCAGATCAGAGATTGTATCGACCATATCAGAATGAACATGCCCGATGAGATAAAGCAGTCCAAAAAGATCGTTAATGAAAGAAAGTCTATCATTGATGAAGCAAATAAACAGGCTGAGGAGATAGTTACACGTGCAGAGGCACGGGCTAACGCTCTTGTTGCAAATCACGAGATAGTAAAGGCTGCCGAGGCAAAGGCTGTCGAGATAGAAAAACAGGCAGTAATGAAGGCAAGGACTATCAAGACCGCTACCGATGAATATATCGTTGACGTTCTTACAAAAACCGAGCAGACTCTTGCAGATAATCTTACTGCTGTAAAGCGTACAAAAGGCGCTATCAAAGCACCCCGTCAGCCCCAGAACCCCAATGTTGCCCCTCAGCAGAACATAAATCATAATCCCAATCAGGGAAGATAAAGCCCTTTTGGTGCAGGCAGAAATGTCTGAGAACTGTCTGCACCGTAAATACAAATCAAGTTTTATATTTAATCAAATATATTTTACGGGAGGACTATATCCATGAATGAAAACCTTTACAATGTCCACATAGGCAGTGCAAAATGCGCTGTTGACTTAGGCGACGGTTCGGAGAGAGGAGAATATGTAAATCAGGATTACATACTTCAGAAGCTGGGCAGACCTCACAGAAGCATAAGCCTTATGTACTGCTACTATCCATTTGACAAGCAGTGGCCAGGAAGAATTTCGGAAGTTATGAAGGACGCAAATGTTTCCTTTCAGTGGGATTATCCCTACGACGATTATTTCACCTACAAGGGCGGCATCGGCGGAAATCTTGACGACGAGCCCTTTACCTGCATGAGAGATGTGCGCCGTCACGGTCAGGACGTTACCCTCACTCTTACCGTTGACCCCAAGTGTACCGACGAGCAGCTTATTGCCATTGCAAAGGACCTGCGCACATTCGGAAGAATGATGCTCAGAATAAATCACGAGGCTACGGGAGATTGGTTCAGCTTCACAAAGAGAGCGTCCTACAAGGAGATAGGCGATTTCTTCGTTCATTTCACAGATATTATTCATGAATATGCACCAAACGTAAAGACTATCATCTGCATTGGCGGAATAGAGGACCTGAATAAGACCGAGATGGAAAAGGAAGAGGAGTTCAAGGCAACTATCCCCTCCGCAGATATCTGGTCAG
>JAGBFZ010000179.1 GCA_018110855.1 Oscillospiraceae bacterium | reverse complement strand
GGGGACAACTGTCAGAAATTCGTTTATCATAAAGCTCAGGATAATTGCAGGAGCCGGTTTTCTTATGATAAACGCAAGAAATGTAAATTCCATGATTATCCTTGCCATAGGGAATATGAGCATAAGCCATCTGAATATCATATCGCTGAGATATATACATGAACCCCAGCCCCAGAGAATTGCTGCAATGATAACAGGAATGATAATGATAAGAAGATATCCGCTGATGCCTGTTATCAGTGACATAACGATCCTTGCGGAGAATATCTGAAGTCTTGTATGTCCTGTCATCAGCTCGTAGTTTGCGGTCTTGTCGCCAAAGTCCATTGTGCATATCCAGACTGCATTTATCACTGCGAATATCTCTGCAATGGTGGAAAGCATATTGGTGTATGTTGCTGCAAATTCTCCTGCCGTTGGACCGTCACAGCCTATGGATGATACACTGAATACATATACCTCCGCAGCTGTAAGCAGCAGCATCAGAAAAAACATTTTTAACATCATACTTTTTCTGACAAAGCTATAAAAAAGTGATCTTATGATTCTTATCATTCTGCCTCCCCCTTACTTCATGTCACTCTTTGTGAAATACAGATAACCGATGAAAATATATATCACAGATGCAGCCAGTGAAAATATCACCGTGCCTGACACAAGCTCGGGAGAAAGAGAAGCGTCATATACATAAACATCTTTTCCATCGATAAATCCAAGACGGGAGTTGAATTCCATAAGCCTTGCCATATTTGGAACAGCGATCTGACAGGTGATATCTATTCCCGAAAGCTCTTCAAGCATCATATAGAATAATAATTCTCCCTGTGTGATAAGAAAACAGGCAACCGCCGATACCGCAAAGCTGCGGCAGAGAAAGCTTACAAGAATAAATCCGCAGCCAAGTCTTATAACAGGCAGCAGCAAAAGAGCATACCTTGCCAGCATTGCATTAAGTTCCATTTCCTGTCCCCATCCGTTCATTGCCGTAACTATCCCGACAGGAATGGCTGTGATGATGAATGCAAGCGGAAAAGTCCATAAAAAAACTGCTGTTACTCTTGAAAAATATACGCTTGCTCTGCTGTGTCCCGACAATATCTCATAATTTATAGTCTTGTCGGTCTGATCCCAGCCGCATATCCTTGTTATCAGTATTATCATCATATAGGCAAGCGCCATGGGAAGCACCTCCCCTGATACTGCCGCAAACTGACCGCCGTCTGTTTCGGCGATATCAACATCAATGAACATCATTGCGCTCATCAGCAGACCGATAATAACCGCATATATCGTAACGTTATCACGTTTTGTCTGATAATTCAGAGCTTTCAGCAAGTTCCACATTTGTATCACCACCCACAAGATTCATATAGTATTGTTCAAGATTCGCTTCTCTCATTGAAAGCTCCAGAGGAATAACGCCGTTTTCATAAAGCGTCTTTGAAATAGTTCTTATTTCATCAAGCTTTTCATAGATTCGGATGCCGCCGTTCTTGTCAACATCATACTGACTGATGCCAATTTTTTCATTAAGAACAGCAAGAGCAATGGGATCATTATCCGTGTGGATATAATAGCACTCGGTGCATTCTTTTTTCAGCTCATCTGCGGTAAGCATACGTTTTATATCGCCGTTTCTGATGAAAATATAATCTGTACAAAGGAGAGAAAGCTCGCTGAGAATATGTGATGATATTACTATTGTGATGTGCTCCTCACGGTTGAGTTTTTTCAGAAGCTCTCTTATCTCGATGATACCCTCAGGATCAAGACCATTTATCGGTTCGTCCAATACCATTATTTCGGGGTGTGTAAGGAGAGCGTTTGCGATTCCCAGACGCTGACGCATACCGAGCGAAAATGCTTTTACAGGCTTTTTGCCTGTATCGGAAAGTCCTACCAGCTCAAGAACCTCATCAATGCGTTTCTTGTCCGGAATGCCTTTTTGTATTCTTTGCTTTTCAAGGTTTTCTCTTGCGGTAAGAGCCTCTTTTGCATAGGGCGTTTCGATAATGAAGCTCATGCGGGATCTTGCTTTTGCGAGTCCTTTTTCATCCGATGCCCCGTATATCTCGATGCTGCCCGCTGTGGGAAGAACAAGTCCGCCAAGCATTTTCATTATTGTAGTCTTGCCCGAGCCGTTAGGGCCGATCAGTCCGCAGATGCTGCCCTTTTTAACAGCAAATGATGCCGACTTGACTGCCTTCTGTTTTATGTATTGTTTTGTAAGTTCTTTTGCTTCGATCACTATTTCAGACATGATAGTTACCGTTTCCTTTCTGAGAATACCGATGCCTTGAGTTCTATGATTTAATGATAAACCTAATTCTTAAAGATTTTCTTAATTATTCTTGAATTTACAAAATGTTAACATTTTAAAACATTTGTATATGTGAAAGTGATAAGGAAGGTGATTCAGAATGCTTTGTGGATACAAAATCAATGCTTGCTAAAACCTACCCGTATTCGCCCGAGTTGAATACCCTTGCAATTCTCTCGGGTTGAAAAAATATTCTCCCAAGTTGAAACTCACGCAAATACTTCATTACAACCGCATATCCATTAAAAACGAAGCTCTGAAGGCTGTTGCAGCCTTTGGAGCTTCGTTTTTTATGCCCATATAAAAAAGTGACAGC
>JAGBFZ010000178.1 GCA_018110855.1 Oscillospiraceae bacterium | reverse complement strand
CCACCTTGAGGAGGACGCAGGAAAGCTCATTCACGATGACTTGAACGGAGTTTCCCTCTGCGACTATAACCGCTGCGGAATCCCCCTTATTGAGATAGTTACCGAGCCTGATATGTCCTCTCCCGAAGAGGCAAGAACTCTCGTTGAGACAATTGCTCTGCTGCTCCAGTATTCGGGCGTTTCCGACTGTAAGATGGAGCAGGGCTCTATCCGTGCGGACGTTAACATCTCCCTTATGAAAAAGGGCGACACCGAGTTCGGCACAAGAGCCGAGATAAAGAACGTAAACTCCCTAAAGTCCATCTACCGCACAATCGAGTTTGAGATAAAGCGTCAGGCTCAGATACTCGACAGGGGCGGCAAGATCGTTCAGGAGACAAGACGTTTCGACGCAAACCGCGGCGAGACCAAGTCCATGAGAACCAAGGAGGACGCTCACGATTACAAGTATTTCCCCGACCCCGATATCCTGCAGGTAAATTTCTATGACGAGGATCTGGGGAGGATAAAGAACTCCCTTCCCGAAATGCCCAAGGACAGACTTGCAAAATATGTCGGCTTCGGTATTCCCGAAAAGGAAGCAAAGGTTATCGTCAACATCAAGAAGATATCCGATCTTTTTGAGGAAGCGCTGAAATGCTACAATAATCCCAAGTCTCTCGTTAACTTCATAAACGGCGAAATAATGAGACGTATGAACTTAGGCGAGATAGACATCGACAAGCCTATGTTCACCGCCGCAGACATTGCAAAGCTTGTGGAAATGTCCGACACTGACAAGGTCACAAAGAACGACGCCAAGGAAATTTTCCGTGAAATGGCTGAAAAGGGCGGCGACCCCGAGGCTATCGCAAAGCGTGAGGGTATGCTCATTGTAAGCGATACCGGCAAGGTGCTGGAAGTCATCGAAAAGGTGCTTGCGGCAAACGAAAAGGCTGTTGGTCAGTACAAGAACGGCGATGTGAAGGTATTCGGCTTCCTTATGGGACAGTGCAACAAGGAGCTGAGAGGTGCGGCGACACCCAAGGTTGTCAAGGAGGAGCTTGAAAAGAAACTCAAGTCGCTCTGATAATTTTTTAAATATGTATTATCCATGCGCTGCGGCGGAATTTTCCGCTGCGGCGCATGATTTTTTGTAAGTGTAATGCATGAATATGAAAATATATACAGTCAGGATTGTACAAAATGTAAAACTTTGCAAAAAGCTCAGAAAAGCTCTTGACAACTGTGGACGAATGTTATATAATAATATACTGTATCATAATGTATTCTTATGCCTGTTTTGCCAAAGACAGCCCGTATTTTTCGGACTCTCTGCTTGAAATTGCCTGCTTTTGTCAATAATACAGCATGGAATTTCACAGGAATCGGGCAGAAAATGCATTTCTGTTCGGAATTTATTTTCCGAATGTTTTCTTTATAAGTTAAGTGAGGAGGAGTCCGCCTATGGTGAATGTAAAGCCGGTGCAGCTCGGTAAGACTACCCGTATGAGCTTCGGAAAGATCAACGAAGTTCTCGATATGCCCAATCTTATCGAAGTGCAGAAAAATTCCTACAAATGGTTTCTTGAGGAGGGACTTAAAGAGGTTTTCCGTGACGTTGCCGCTGTCACGGACTATAACGGCAATCTGGTGCTTAATTTCGTCGATTTCAAGCTGGATGAGAACCCCAAATATTCCGTCGAAGAGTGCAAGGAACGTGACGTTACCTATGCTGCTCCGCTCAGAGTAAAGGCTACTCTCTGGAACAAGGAAACAGGCGACGTTAAGGAAAATGAAGTATTTATGGGCGATTTCCCGCTCATGACCGAAAGCGGAACCTTTGTCATCAACGGCGCAGAGCGTGTAATCGTTTCTCAGCTGGTCCGTTCTCCCGGCGTATATTATGCTGTAGAAAAGGACAAGACAGCCAAGGATCTTTACAAGGCAACTGTTATCCCCAACAGAGGCGCATGGCTGGAATATGAAATGGATTCCTCCGATGTGGCTTATGTAAGGATCGACAAGAACAAAAGGATCCCTCTTACCACATTTATAAGAGCTCTCGGCTACGGCACCAATCAGGAGATCGACGATAAGTTCGGTCCCAGCACCATTCTGAGCCAGACTATCCTTGAAAAGGACTCCAACATCAACACCACCGAGGAGGCTCTTCTTGAAATATACAAGAAGCTCCGTCCCGGCGAGCCTCCCACGGTTGAGAACGCTCAGAATCACATCAATATGCTCTTCTTCGACGCTAAGAGATACGATCTCTCACGCTTCGGAAGATACAAATATAATAAGAAGCTGGGTCTTGCTTCCCGTATTGCAGGTCATTACCTTTCAAGACCTATCGCAAATCCCGCTACCGGCGAGATCATGGCTGACGAGGGCGAGCGCATCTCCTTCGACAGAGCAAAGGAGATTGAGCAGGCAGGCGTTATGGAGGCTTGGCTCAAGGTCGAGCATAAGGAAACGATCACCTCCGTTCACGGCGATACTCAGAGCCATGTGACCGAGAGAGAGGTCAAGGTCATCTCTAACGGCATGGTCGATATCAAGGGCTATATTGATTTCGATCCCGCTTCCTGCGGCATTAACGAGCTTGTTTCCTATACTGTTTTAAGAGACATTCTCGACAGCGCAGCCGACAGGGACGAGCTTGAGGAAATGATAAAGAAGCGTGCCGATGAGCTTGTTCCCAAGCACATCACCCTTGATGATATATATGCTACTGTAAGCTACTTTATCAATCTCTGCGAAGGCGTCGGCACTGTTGACGATATCGACCACCTG
>JAGBFZ010000177.1 GCA_018110855.1 Oscillospiraceae bacterium | reverse complement strand
GGGCAGAGGTCCTATCGCAACCGTTCTCGTTCAGAACGGTACTCTCAGAACGGGCGATATTATTATCGCAGGAACAGCAGTCGGACGTGTAAGAGTTATGACTAACGACAAGGGTGTTGTAGTTCACGAGGCAGGTCCCTCTTATCCCGTTGAGATAACGGGTCTTGCAGAGGTCCCCTCCGCAGGAGATATCTTCAACGCTGTTGAGGACGAACGCCTTGCAAGAGAGCTTGTTGAGCAGCGTAAGCACGAGGCTAAGCAGGAGCAGTTCAAGCAGTATCAGAAGGTTACTCTTGACAATCTGTTCAGCCAGATCGAACAGGGCGAGATCAAGGAGCTTCCCATTATCGTCAAGGCTGACGTTCAGGGCTCTGTTGAGGCTGTGAAGCAGTCCCTTGAAAAGCTCTCAAATGAGGAAGTCCGCATAAGAGTTATCCACGGTGCAGTTGGCGCTGTTTCCGAGGGAGACGTTATGCTTGCAAGTGCGTCTAATGCTATCATTGTCGG
The DNA here is from genome assembly GCA_018110855.1 of Oscillospiraceae bacterium. Taxonomy (GTDB): domain Bacteria; phylum Bacillota; class Clostridia; order Oscillospirales; family Ruminococcaceae; genus Huintestinicola. The sequence continues at coordinate 3,328 of JAGBFZ010000177.1, read as the reverse complement.
CTTTAATGTCCGTCCCGACCCTGTGGCTGCTGATAATGCCGAGCGTGACGGTGTTGATATCCGTCTTTACCGCATAATTTATGACGCTATCGAGGAGATCACTACCGCTATGAAGGGTATGCTTGCTCCCAAGTTCCGCGAGATCGCTATGGGCCGTATCGAGGTTCGACAGGTTTACAAGATCTCAAGCGTTGGTCTTGTTGCAGGCTCCTATGTGCTCAGCGGCAAGGTTACAAGAGCAAGCCAGATAAGAGTTGTCCGTGACGGTATCGTTATCGCCGAGGATAAGATGTCCAGCCTCAAGCGCTTCAAGGACGATGTCAAGGAGGTCGCTGAGGGTTACGAATGCGGTATCACGCTTGAGAAATTCAATGATATCAAGGAAGGCGATATCTTCGAGGCATTCATCATTGAGGAATATCGTCCCGACTGATTCTAATGAAAGGACGGCTTAGATATGCCTAATTTTAAAAATGCAAGATTATCCGAGGATATCAAAAGAGAGATATCCGGGCTTATCAGAGAACGTATCAAGGACCCGAGAGTAAAATTCGGTCTTGTTTCCGTTGTTCGTACCGAGCTTTCGGGGGATAATTCCCACTGCAAGGTGTTTATTTCCCATCTTGACGGCATGGAGACTTCAAAAAATGCCGTCAAGGGGCTTGAAAGTGCATCTTGGATGATAAGAAAGGAAATTTCCAACAAGCTTCATCTGAAAAAATGTCCCGAGCTGAAATTTATTGCGGATGATTCCATTGAACATTCCGCTGAAATTGCAAAAATGCTTGAGGATATGGATATTTCCGAAGATTCGGAAGAATCTGACGAGGACGAAGAATAATTTAACATAAAAGGAGAGCGAGGAGCATGAACGGCAAGTCTCAGAGCATCAGCATTGCAGACGCTGCGGGTTTTCTGAAAACAAACGATAATTTTTATATCCTTACTCATATGAGTCCCGACGGTGACGCTATGGGAAGCGGTTTCGGGCTTTGCTTTGCGCTGCGGGCAATGGGAAAAAAGGCAAACGTTCTCTGCTCCGATCCTTTCCCGAAACGATACGGCTTTCTTTACGGTGATTACGCTCCCATGAAGTTTACCCCTCAGACCATCGTTACAGTGGATCTTGCGGATACCACGCTTTTCGGAAGAGAGCTTCAGGTTTATGGGGAATATGTGGATCTGGCAATCGATCATCATATTTCAAACTCGGGATATGCTTCAAGACTGCTCCTTGACGGGAATGCAACGGCTGCCTGCGAGGTTCTTTATCAGGTGCTTAAAGAGGGCAATATGCCCATTGACAAAAACATTGCTGCCTGCCTTTATACGGGCATTGCGACCGATTCGGGCTGCTTTAAGTTTGAAAATACAACGCAAAAGGCACACATGATCGCAGCTGAGCTTATGGGCTACGGTATTCCCTTTGCAAAGATGAACCGTCAGCTTTTCGATATCAAGAGCAAGGCTCGGTTTATGGTGGAGCAGTATGTTATCAATAATCTTGAGACTTATTTGGACGACAAGTGCGCCATAATAGCAGTTACTGCCGAAACTGTTGAGGAAACAGGGCTTGCTCCCGAGGAATTTGAGGGGCTTGCTTCGATTCCCATGCAGATAGAGGGCGTTGAGGTGGGTGTTACCATCAAGGAAAAGGAGCCGAATAAATTCAAGGTCTCTATGAGAAGCGCAGAGAATATCAATGTTTCCGACATCTGCGCAAAGCTGGGCGGCGGCGGACATATCCGTGCGGCAGGCTGCACTGTTGAAGGAGATCTTTCGCAGGTGAAGCTGAAGCTATTATCTGTCATAGCGCCTGCAATGGGGTTTGATCTATGGCTGTCTTAAACGAATTGAACGGGATAGTCTGCGTAAACAAGCCCGAGGGCTTCACCTCATTTGACGTTATCGCCAAAATGAGGGGGATTCTTAAAATGAAGCGGCTTGGGCACGGAGGTACGCTCGACCCGATGGCGACGGGTGTTCTGCCCGTTTTTGCGGGAAGTGCCGCAAAGGCAAGCGAAATGCTTCCCGATCATGATAAGGTGTATGAAGCGGGTTTTCAGCTGGGAGTCATAACCGATACCCAAGACGTTACGGGTAAGACACTTTCAGAAAGCGGACTTGCTGTGAGCAAGGAAGCGTTAGAGGACGCTGCAAAGCATTTTGTTGGGGATATCATGCAGATACCGCCTATGTATTCGGCAGTTTCCGTAAACGGAAAAAGGCTTTATGAGCTTGCAAGACAGGGTGTGACCATTGAACGAAAGCCCCGTCCCATTACCGTTTATGACTTTGATATACTTGAATACAATGAGACAGACAGGACGGGCAGGGTCAGAATTGCCTGTTCAAAAGGAACATATATCCGCACGCTTATTCACGATATGGGCGAGCTTATCGGCTGCGGCGGAATAATGACTTCTCTTGTGAGAACCGCTGCCTGCGGATTTACACTATCCGACTGTGTTACACTTGAGCAGCTTCAGCAGGAAGCGGACAGGGAAGGGGATTTTTCCTCCTTTATAATGCCTGTTTCGGAGGTGTTTGACTTTCTTCCCAAGGTGAGACTGAGCGAGGCACAGGAGAGAATGTACCGAAACGGAATCAGGCTTGATATTGACAGGATAAAAAGAGATGTTCCCGACGGTGACGGATATGCTGTATACGGCGTTTCGGGATTTCTCGGAACGGCTGTTGTCATGCCCGAGGAGCGGCTTTTGCGGGTGGAAAAGAATTTTTTCTGAGGTGATCTGATTTGATAGAATTGTCGTCCTCCGTTAAGATGAACGGCATGGGAACGGCTGCCGCACTGGGAATTTTTGACGGCGTTCACCGCGGTCACAGGGCGGTCATTGGAAAAGCCGTGGAGGAAGCTCGAAAAAACGGTCTTGCTCCTGCGGTCTGCACCTTTAAAACAAGTTCTATAAACACCAAGGGAAGCGCATACCGCCCGATTTACAGCGATGAAACTAAGCGTGTACTTCTTGAAAATGAGGGAGCAGAATTTGTTTTCAGCCCCGATTTTTCTGATATGCGTGATATGAGTCCCGAGGAATTTGCGGAGAAGATACTCTGCGGTGTTCTGAACGCTCGGATAGTTGTCTGCGGCAGGGATTTCCGATTCGGCAAAAACGCAGCCTGCTCGGCTGAGGGTCTGAAAGATATCTGCGACAATCTCGGAATGAGGCTTTGTGTTGTGGACGATGTTACCGAAAACGGAGTCAGGATATGCTCTGCGGATATCAGAAGATGTATTTCCGAAGGTGATATGAGGTCGGCAAATCTGCTTCTGGGGCATGATTATGCTGTAACGGGCGAGGTGGTC
>JAGBFZ010000176.1 GCA_018110855.1 Oscillospiraceae bacterium | reverse complement strand
CCAAAACGTCCTGCCAAGCTCACGGAAAGCACACATAAAGCTATACCCGAAAAGCCTGAAGAAGGCTCCCTTGAATCTGTGGAGGAAAACGTTTCCGCAGATTCACTTCAGAATGCCGTAACCGAGAATATTCCCGATGAAGTTGAGGAGGTCGCTGCAGAGGAAGATTTTGAGCTTCCCCCTCTTCCTGAGAAAACCGTTGACAATTCCCTTGATTCCGTAAACGAAAGCGTATCCGCAGATTCCCTGCAAAATGCCGTTTCCGAGGATATTCCGGACGAAGTGGAGGAAATTGCTTCCAATGATGATTTTGAGCTTCCCCCTCTCCCCGAGGTAAAGAAAGAGGAAAAGAAGCCCGAAGAAGAGCCGATAATCGAGAAGGACGAAGCCCCCATTGATGATGTGACCGATGCGACCTTTGAATTTGCCGATGATTATGATCTTGACCAGATAGATGTTTCTTCTGTTGAGCTTTCCGCCCTTACATCAAATGTTGCCCCCATTCGTTCAGGCAAAGAGGAATCCGCCCGCAATATGCGTGAATCCATCAAAATGAATGATCTTGCAATGTCAGTCGGCAGCGGTCCTGTGCTTGACGATCTCAGCAGTGAATACAAGGAGCCGAAGTCACAGGCAGAAGATCTCCTTGAAAAGGACAAGCTTGACGACGATCAGAAAAGGATTCTGCGTAAGAGACTTGATGAGGATCTTAGCAGACGTCCCGAAAATTATAATGCCCGTGCCAGCAAGAACATTGCCAACAAGCTTCTTGAGGAAAAGCGTCTGAAAATTGCCAAAAAGGGCTTTGCCATTTCCATCATTCCCATTTTTATGGGACTCATATCCACTGCAATATGCTTTTTTGAAATGAACTGGGGCAATTATAACTGGTTCCCATATGCTGCACCCTTTATGCTTATTGCATCACTGCTGCTCCTTATTAAATCAAAGCACGTCAAGCTGCTTTCGGTGTCGATCTACGGCATAATGGCGCTCATTTATGCAGGTCCGGGACTTGTCATGTTTACCCTTCAGAATGGTATTGACGGTGATATGAGACATCTCATTTTCGCAATAATTGCCGCTGTTCTGAACATTGTATCCATTCTTATTCTTATTAAGAACGAAGCAGTAAATACATACTATTCCAGCAATATCCAGAAGAGATGAATCACATAATAAAAACAGCTGCCCCGCACCTTTGATAATAAGTGCGGGGCAGCATTTTTTATAAAATAAATCAGCTCTTGTTTTCTCTCTCGACCATGTTCTCGCCGCAGTACATTTTGCGAAGCTTGGGCTTTTCAATCTTGCCTGTGGCATTTCTGGGAACGGGAGCAAAGATTATCTTCTTTGGACGCTTGTAACGGGGCATTGCAAGACAAAACTCGTTTATCTCCTCCTCAGTACACTCCACGCCGTCCTTCAGCTCCACAATTGCCGCAGCGATCTCACCGAGACGCTGATCGGGAAGCCCTATTACAGCAACGTCCTTTATCTTGTCAAATCTGCTCATGAAATTCTCTATCTCAACGGGATACAGATTCTCACCGCCGCTGATAACAACGTCCTTTTTGCGGTCCACAAGGAAATAGAAGCCGTCCTCATCCTGACGAGCCATGTCTCCTGTCCACAGCCAGCCGTCATGAAGCACCTCATCAGTTGCCTGAGGATTGTTGTAATAGCATTTCATAACTCCGGGACCCTTTACAGCAAGCTCGCCAACCTCTCCCTGAGGGACCTCATTACCCTTTTCATCAATGATCTTGACCTCCCAGCCGTAACCGGGAACGCCGATAGCACCCACCTTATGTATATTCTCAATTCCGAGATGAACGCAGCCCGGACCTATGGATTCGCTGAGTCCGTAGTTTGTATCATACTCATGCTCGGGGAAATAGTGCTTCCAGCGGTTGATAAGGCTCTGAGGAACAGGCTGAGCGCCGATATGCATAAGTCTCCACTGAGACAGCTCATAATCCGCAGGATCTACCTTTCCCGTGTCGATAGCCTCAAGTATATCCAGCGCCCAGGGCACAAGCAGCCACACAATGGTGCATTTTTCCTTTGAAACAGTGTCAAGTATTGTTTCGGGGCTGACTCCCTTTAAAAGCACCGCCTTGCTGCCCGAGATAAGGCTGCCGAACCAGTGCATTTTAGCACCTGTGTGATAAAGAGGAGGGATACAAAGGAAAACATCGTCCCTTGTCTGATGGTGATGCTTCTGCTCAACTATGCAGGAATGCATAAGGCTGCGGTGGGAATGGAGGATAGCCTTGGGAAAGCCCGTTGTTCCCGAGGAAAAATAGATAGCAGCGTCATCATCATCGGTGACAGTGATGCCGGGAGAAACACTTGCGCAGTTAGATGTGAGCTTGTCATAATCCTCGGCAAAGGAGGGGCAGTCGCCGCCCACATAGAAAAGAATGCGTCCCTTACTGATATCTTCTGCAATAGTCTCGATCCTTCCGATAAATTCGGGACCGAAAACGAGAACGTCCGTCTCCGAAAGATCAAGGCAGTATTTTATCTCCTCTGAGCTGTAACGGAAATTCATAGGAACAGCAAGAGCGCCGATCTTGAGTATTCCGAAATAAATGGGCAGCCATTCAAGACAGTTCATAAGGAGAATGGCAACCTTGTCACCCTTTTTCACTCCCCTGCTGAGGAGAAGCTGAGCGAAACGGTTTGCCTTTTCGTTGAAAACGTGCCATGTGATCTCACGGCGATAGCAAAGAGACGATGTAGGCTGGATAAGATCGAAATCCTTCCACAGCACCCGCCTTGTTTCCTGTATCTGAGGATTTATCTCCACAAGACAAACATCGTTGCCGTATTTGTTGGCATTTTCTTCAAGAAGCTCTGTAATGGGCATTATGTTTTTCCACCTTTCATAAATTTCCCAAGGAGGGAAATTTCAGGGATTTTGTGCTTTAAACCTTCTGGGCTTTAAACCCCTGCAATGTAAAAAAATTATGTACTCTTATATTGTAATATTTTTCGGGAGTAATTACAAGAGTTTTTGACAGCTTTTTGCATATCTCACAATTATTTCTTTATAATTTGAGCAATACCGACATAATAATCCGGCATATTATGATTCATTTATCTGAAATTGCCAAAGGTCATGAAAAATATTGATTATTTTGTCTAATTGACAAAAGATGGGGAATCTGCTATAATAAGGTGTAATTTATTGCTTTAAAGCTTATTCGTTTTCATCTGATGAAGTGATAAACGAATAAAAGCATGAAAGGACGGTCTTAAAAAGTGTTATATGTAATTCTGGCAGTATACCTTGCTGTCATGATCGGCATCGGAGTTTACTGCCACAAGAAAACCTCTTCGGTTTCGGATTTCGTTCTCGGCGGCAGAAACGTGGGCGGCTGGATAACTGCCTTCGCATACGGAACCTCATATTTCTCGGCAGTGGTATTCATCGGCTATGCAGGACAGTTTGGCTGGAGCTACGGCGTATCTGCGGCATGGATAGGCATAGGCAATGCAATTATCGGCTCAATGCTGGCATGGCTCATTCTGGGCAGACGCACCCGAATCATGACAAAGCAGATGGGTGCCTCCACCATGCCCGAATATTTTGAAAAAAGATATAATTCAAAGAGCCTTAAAATTGTTTCTGCGGTTATCGTGTTCATATTCCTTATCCCCTACACCGCTTCGGTCTACAACGGACTTTCAAGGCTTTTCGGAATGGCATTCAACATTCCCTATTCCGCCTGCATTATCGGAATGGCTGTCCTTACAGCTGTTTACGTTATCCTCGGCGGCTACAAGGCAACCGCAATAAACGACTTCATTCAGGGAATAATCATGCTTGCGGGCATTTCCGCAGTTGTATACTGCGTTATTAATAAGAAGGGCGGCTTCTCCTCAGCACTTCTTCAGCTGAGTGAAATTACCGACAAGGGAGTCCCCGAAAATACCCTTAATTCCCTTTTCGGTCCCGACCCCATAAATCTTATCGGCGTTGTTATCCTCACCTCTCTCGGCACATGGGGACTTCCTCAGATGGTTCAGAAATTCTATGCCATCAAGGACGATCAGGCGATCAAAAGAGGCACGATAATCTCCACAATATTTGCAGTTGTGGTAGCAGGCGGCTCCTATCTCATGGGCGGCTTCGGCAGGCTATACGGCTCTGCCGACGAGGCTGTGGCTGCCGAAACAGGCAGGACCTTCATTGCCAAGGGTGCAAACGGCAAGCTTGTATTTGACTCCATCGTGCCTGCCATGCTCCATGACGCACTTCCCGAAGCTCTTATGGGAATAGTTGTGGTGCTGGTGCTTTCTGCATCCATGTCCACCCTCTCCTCACTTGTGCTCACCTCAAGCTCCACCCTTACCATTGACCTTATCAAGCCCGCAGTAAAGGGCGGCATGGACGAGAAAAAGCAGGTATTCACAATGCGTATCCTTATCGCCGCTTTCCTTGTTCTGTCCGTTGTTATCGCCCTTAACCCCAACGCATACATATCCACGCTGATGTCCATTTCATGGGGCGCGCTGGCAGGCGCATTCCTGGCTCCCTTTATGTACGGACTTTTCTCAAAGAAGATCACAAAGGCAGCCGTATGGACAAGCTTTGCAACAGGCGTGGGAATCACAGTTATCCACATGGTTATATTCAGTCTGGGACTTTTCCCCGAGGCAACAAAGGCTGCCGCTTCTCTGAAGCTCAATATGGCTTCTCCGATAAACGCAGGCGCAATCGCAATGATCGTGGGACTTATCATCGTTCCCCTTGTAAGCTCCTTTACAAAGGTCAAGGACACGGAATATGTTGACAAGCTCTTTGACGAGTGCAGCTCCGAGCTTAAGGTATGATTATTTTTAAAAGGCATAGATAACAAGAAGGCTGCTGTCCCGTTTTGATGAACGGGGCAGCAGCCAAATTTTATAGCTCAAATATGATACCGACCGCCATAATAATCGTCATTAAAAGTGATACAATCATTCCAATGACCGATATGTGCTTCATCTTTCTGAGTCCGAGCCTGTCAGCATTTCTTATGGAGAAAAATGCCACGATAAACCCGAACAGCGGCGGAAAGGAAAGATATGTGAGCAAAAGCGAGTTGATGTATTCACGATTCCGCTCCCCCGAATCCACCTCGACTATCTTAACCTTGACCTCTCTGCCGCTTTCATCAGCGTCGTCCTTTAACAGATAATCTGCAGAGCAGCCGAAAAGCTTGCTGAGTGCGATTATTTTTTCCGTTTCGGGATATGTGAGATCGGTCTCCCATTTTGAAACAGACTGCCTTGATACGCTGAGTATCTCAGCAAGCTGCTCCTGAGTATAATTATTTTCCCTGCGGAGTTTTGATATCTTTTCACCTATTTTCATAATAACGCCTCCTGTGGTTTTATTGTAATCTTATTATACCATATCCGTCGGAAAGGGCTATAAATCGAGGGTTTCTTTATGTAAACCGCAGGTTGCGCAGGGCTATGTTCCTAAAGATCCCCGTCATCATCATAGTAATACTGCTCCTCTTCGGGCATGGCAGCTTCCATGGCGGTCTCAAGACTTCCAAGTGCCGCAAAGGCTGCAAACTGTGCGGCTCTGTCATTCATTGACATATGGGGACGATGGGGAGAGACATGGTGAGGGAGGGATATTATATCTTCGTAAACAGATACGGAATTTTCTTTCATGCATTGTCTCCTTTTCCGATTTTCATAATGATAATTTTACCATATTCCGGACAGAGAATCAAGGAGAAGATGAAAAATAATGCGGAAAAATTTGTACAGTTACCCAAATTAACGTCATATTAACGCTATTTCTATTGACATATATTTGAAAAAGTGGTAAAATATAATAAGATTATTAAGGAATTGTTTGCCCAAAGGGTGGAGTTTCCGATTTCGTATTTTCGGGGCGGTCACTCAAAAAATTTTCCTGCAAGGATGTGTTTTATTATGAAGTACAAGATCCTCATAAGCTGTGAAAATGCCTCGATATTAAAGGATTTTTTCCTTTACAGCGATACATATTTCAAATGCCTCACCACCTCGGAGCTGTGGAAGGATATAAGCGGTCATTTTGATGTATTTGAGCCTGACGTATATCTGGTTTTCCCCGAATCCTCATACAGTGATACTCTCAGCCAGATCGGAAGGCTGAAAGCCACAGAGGCATACAGGGACACTCCTGTGGTCATCTGCGCCAAGGAGGATATCTGCGCTGAGATAGAATCCCAGTTCACATGGGGTGCCGACCTTATCATCAAGCGTCCCATCTCTCCCGATAACCTTTCCCTCAGCATTATCAATTTCCTTGAGAAAAAGGCAGAGGAGGAAGCCAAAAATAACGAACAGGCTACCGCATCGGACGGCGCTCCCGAGAAGGATACCGCAGATACTGCCAATTCCGCCGACCCTGCCAAGCGTCTGCATATCCTTATTGTGGACGATGACAGGACTGTTCTGAAGCTCCTTAAATCCACACTTGAAGAGAAATATGACGTTACTGCCATGTTAAACGGCGTTCTTGTGGAAAAGGCTCTCGCTTCAAAGCCTGCCGACCTTATTATCCTTGACTATGAAATGCCTATAATGACAGGTGCGGAGGTTTACCGTAAGATAAAAGAAAATCCTGCAACAAAAAATACTCCCGTATGCTTCCTCACAGGCGTTTCCGAGCGAAGCAAGGTGGAAGAGATCATGTCTCTGCGTCCAAGAGGATATCTCCTGAAGCCTATCAGCACAGATATGCTTTTTGCCGCCGTCAGCAACCTGACTCAAACGTAAAGGAGCTTTTGTATGAATGACAATTATTCTTCCGACAAGGATCTGGAGCTTACCAAGCTGATAGACGTTACTACTT
>JAGBFZ010000175.1 GCA_018110855.1 Oscillospiraceae bacterium | reverse complement strand
GGTTCGATGTTATCGACCGCATGAAGGAGGTATGTCCTGCGCTGGCTCCTCCTCTCGTTAATTCCTATGGCTATAACATGGGCGGCAAGCTGGTTATTAACAGCAAGGAAAATCTTATCAAGGTGCTGCTCAAATCCGCCGAAAACAAGGCAAGGATACTTGAGGCGGTCAAGGATATTACGGGAATTTCCCTGTCTACTGTTCTTACGGGATACAGAGAGAGTCTTGACAGATCCGGGGCAAAGCCGACTAACGAGGACAAGCCTCAGACAGATCCTGCCGAGCAGCTGGAATCCCTTATCAAAAAGGCGGAGCAGGGCGGTGTTCCCGTTGAGGAAAATTAAGCTTTTAACGGAAAATATTTCTGCGTTTTATTTCGCATTTTCCGTTTAATAAATCACTATTATTACTTATTTCAAAGGAGAATTTTACTATGAAAGCAAGATTACCACAGGGCATGGCAGGCGGCGCTCAGAATATGCAGAGCATGATAAAGCAGGCTCAGAAAATGCAGGAGCAGATCACCAATGTTCAGGAGGAGATCGAGAACGAGACCTTTACCGCTACCACAGGCGGCGGCGTTATCGAGATCACCATGAACGGAAGAAAGCAGGTACAGAGCCTTACCATCAAGCCCGAGGTCGTTGATAAGGATGATGTTGAGACTCTTCAGGATCTTATCATCAGCGCTGTTAATGAGTGCGTAAAGCAGATCGAGGAGACCTCTGAGGCAAAGATGGGCGAGGTAACAGGCGGCGTTTCCTTCCCCGGTCTTTTCTGATAATAAAAAAACTTATTCAGGGCGGCTTATGCCGCCCGCAGCTTCGTTTGAAAGGTATGATGCTCCGTGGCTAACAGTACAGCCCTCCCGCTTGTTCTCCTTGCCGAGCAGTTTGCAAAGCTCCCCGGCATAGGCATGAAAACCGCTCAGAGACTTGCTTATTTTGTCATGGGAATGAGCGATGAGGAGGCTAAGGAGTTTGCCGACGCTATTATCAATGCTCATTCCACTGTCAAGGAATGCAGCATATGCTGCAATCTGACCGATGGCGGCATATGCCCCATATGCTCTGATGATCTCAGGGACACTTCCATTATATGCGTGGTGGAGACCCCGAAGGATATTACCGCATTCGAGCGGACAAACGAGTATAAGGGCGTTTATCATGTGCTTCACGGGCTTATTTCGCCTCTTGACGGGATAACTCCCGAGCAGATAAGGATAAAGGAGCTGCTTGACAGGATAAAAAAGGGCAATGTTTCTGAGGTCATAATGGCAACTAATCCCACCGTTGAGGGGGAAGCGACTGCCATGTATATCTCAAAGCTGTTAAAGCCGCTGGGAGTAAAGGTGACTCGTCTTGCATTCGGTCTGCCAATTGGCGGTACTCTCGAATTTGCTGATGAGGTCACTTTATTCAAGGCATTGGAGAACAGAAACGAAATATAGTATATATGCACATATTTGGGAAGATTATTTGTGCATATATACAAAAACGGCGAAATAGGCTTGATTTTTAATGGGATATGTGGTATGATATTAAAGTCGTCAGGGACGTTACCATTAAGCTTGAAGCCCTTATGCCGATATTGGGATATAGCCAAGCGGTAAGGCAACGGACTTTGACTCCGTCATTCGTGGGTTCAAATCCCGCTATCCCAACCAAATACTGGGGTGTAGCCAAGCGGTAAGGCACTTGACTCTGACTCAAGCATCTCCGGGGTTCGAATCCCTGCACCCCAACCAGTTAAAAAACTCAGACAGTTTGCACTGCC
>JAGBFZ010000174.1 GCA_018110855.1 Oscillospiraceae bacterium | reverse complement strand
ATTTCAAACGAATTATTCCCCCTGCTGCTGTTTATCGGTATCGGCGCGATGATCGACTTCGGTCCGCTGCTTTCAAATCCGAAGCTGCTGCTGTTCGGTGCGGCCGCTCAGTTCGGTATCTTCTTTACCCTGACTCTCGCTACCGTCTGCGGATTTGACCTTATCGACGCGGCATCCATCTCCATCATCGGTGCGGCTGACGGTCCTACCTCGATTTTCGTAGCACAGACACTCGGCTCGAAGTACCTCGGCGCAATCATGGTTGCGGCGTACTCCTATATGGCGCTCGTGCCTGTTATCCAGCCTCCTATAATCAAGCTTCTTACAACCAAAAAGGAAAGGCTTATCCGTATGCCCTATAAGCCCAAGAATGTGTCCAAGACCACGAGAATACTTTTCCCCATTATCATTACTATAATCGCGGGTCTTGTTGCTCCCGAGTCTATCGACCTTCTCGGATTTTTGATGTTCGGTAACCTTATCCGTGAGTGCGGAGTTCTCAACTCTCTCTCGGAAACTGCACAGAAGGTGCTTGCTAACCTTATTACAATATTCCTCGGAATTACCGTTGCAACTCAGATGACTGCCGATAAGTTCCTTTCTCCCGCAACTCTTCTTATCCTCGGACTTGGTCTGTTCGCATTCATCTTCGATACCGCGGGCGGAATCCTCGTTGCAAAGGTCATCAACCTTTTCTCCAAGGAAAAGATCAACCCCATGATAGGCGCGGCTGGTATCTCCGCATTCCCCATGTCAGGACGTGTCGTTCATAAGATGGGACTTAAGGAGGACCCCCAGAACTTCCTGCTTATGCACTCTATCGGTGTTAACGTATCGGGACAGATCGCCTCTGTTATCGCGGGTGGACTGATACTCAGCTTTATGCTTTAATGAAGGGAGAATGTTATGGATTTCTTTAAGGATTTTGATATAAGCCGTTTTGTTGATTCTCTTAAATACATGTGGCAGGGAATGCTCTGTATCTTCGTTGTTATAGGCGTTATAATACTTTCAGTATATCTTATAGGCGCTCTTACCTCCAAGGCTGAGGCAAGAAAAAAGGCGAAGGAAGAGGCTGCTGAGTCGGCTGATAATAATAACTGAATAAAGACTTTCCCGATCGCTTTTGCGGTCGGGAAAATTTTTTTGAAAAATTTTTAAAAAAGGTATTGACATTTGAATTTTTTATGGTATAATAATATCAAGAACAATTCCTAATAAGGACGGTGTATCATGAAAGATAAAAGAAATACCTTACAAAAGCGAATTGTTTCAGATGTTTTTAGCAGCATGCACAATCACCCGTCAGCGGGAATGGTTTATGATGCGGTGCAGGAGAAGTTTCCGGGAATAAGCCGTGCAACGGTCTACCGTATCCTTGCCGAGGCGGCAGAGGAGGGAACAGTCCAAAGACTAAAGCTTACTGATGCCAACGATCGCTTCGATATCACAACAAAGAAACATTATCATGTTGTGTGTCGGGATTGCGGCGCGGTGGCGGACGTGGAGACTGAGATCGATGGGATCGGACTGACGGAGAGAACCGTTGGCTGTGAGGGCTTCACCGTTGAGGGCTGCCACGTGGAGTTTGTGGGTGTGTGCGAGAAATATCAAAATAAAACGGAAAAAATTATTTAATTAAAAGGAGATCATTTATCATGGCAAAGTTTGTATGTTCTGTATGCGGTTACGTTCACGAGGGAGACAGTGCTCCCGAAAGATGCCCCCAGTGTAAGGTACCTGGCGATAAGTTCAATAAGGTAGATGAGAACCAGATGTCTTGGGCTGCTGAGCACGTTGTTGGCGTTGCTGAGGGCGCACCTGAGGATATCATTATGGATCTTCGCGCTAACTTCGAGGGTGAGTGCACCGAGGTTGGTATGTATCT
>JAGBFZ010000173.1 GCA_018110855.1 Oscillospiraceae bacterium | reverse complement strand
GTGTTACGCAAGCAATAGCGCCCGAAGCGATGGCAACGTTAAGAGCTATCCAGCCTGCGTGTCTGCCCATTACCTCAACAACAGAGCATCTGTCGTGGGACTGGCTGGTATCTCTCAGCTTATCGATCATCTCGAGAGCTGTGTTCATTGCAGTGTCATATCCGATGGTGTATTCTGTGCACTGAATGTCGTTATCAATGGTTCCGGGCAGACCTACGCAGCGGATACCGCCGATCCTTGAAAGATCCGCAGCTCCTCTGAATGATCCGTCACCGCCGATAACAACGAGGCCCTCCATATTAAGCTCCTTGCACTTATCAGCAGCCTTCTTCACATACTCCTCCTGCATGAACTCCTTGCATCTTGCAGTGTAGAGAATGGTTCCGCCTCTCTGGATAATGTCGGAAACGTCACGGCAGCTAAGCTCCTCGCACTCACCGTTGAGCAAGCCGTTATAGCCTCTCTGAATACCTATAACACGGTATCCCTTACTGATTGCTGCTCTTGTAACGGCTCTGACAGCCGCATTCATTCCCGGAGCGTCTCCTCCGCTTGTTAATACGCCGATAGCCTTCTGCATAATTCTCTTCCTCCGATATTCTTTATATTCCCGGGGCAGCCCCGAGAATCTCCGATGTAAACAACTGAACGCTTACCTCTTTATTTTACACCAAACAGCAAAATTTGTCAAGGGGATTTGTACATTTCCAATAAAATTTAACACAATCAAAGCTGTTTTTCCAAAAAGACTTCCCATAAAAATACCCCGCACCCTAATTTCGCATACCAGTCATACACGCTTGTATAATGGATAAAGCAGCTTTCACAGCCCCTTTCTTTAAGGATATCCATTGCCATTGCGACCATTTTAAGTCCAATTCCCTGCCGTCTGAATTTGGGTACGGTCCCCACACAGCCCACGCTGCCCGTCCTTTTTCCGTCGGAAATAAGGCAGGTCTCATCATCGCCGAGGATACAAAAGCTTGCTATCTCACCGTTTATGTATCCGCAGAAAACCTCGCAGTCCTCAAAATACTGCACCCAGTCCTCCTCAACAGCCGCCACAGCAGCTTTCAGCTCGGGGCATACGGAACTTATCCCGAAGCTCACTCCCTCGGGAACGGGAATATCATATTCCGAGGCATTAAAATCCAAAAGACTGCGCTTCATTTCCGCACAGCTCCCCGTTCTCACATATCCCCGTTTTTCCCAGAAGGGGCAGGAGGCGTCAACGCTCTCTGCGGGAACGCCGATAAGAAGCCCCGAGGAAAAGCCCCCTGCATATATTTTATCAAAGCCCTTGCTGCGGATATGCTCCTCGGCTCTGCGGACAAGCTCCGAACCTATTCCCTGTCTGCGGTATTTTTCCGAAACGCATACAAGTCGAAGCTCGTTCCCTTTTATCAGTGCAAAGCCCTTGTCCTCATGCTCAATAACATCACATTCTCCGCATATCCTTTCATATGCCTCTCTGCATATGGGTATTTCGGGGAAACATTCCTTGAATAATGAAAATCTGTCCATAAAAGCTCCTTTATGAAAGCGAATTTTTCTCCTTTGCCGATAGTTCTTTTGTCACGATCACCGCCATTGGTATTGAGACAAACGCTGTAAGCAGGTCTGCTGCTGCCTGAGTTATCTGTATGCCGAAAACGCCCAGCGTTCCCGACAGGATATATAAAAGAGGTATGAAGAAAAGTCCCTGTCTGGCAATGGCAAGAATAGTTGCACGAATAGTCCTGCCCATGTTCTGCATTATCATGTTGGTCATTACTATAACTCCCTGAAAGGGTGCGGTGAAGCACTGAAATCTGAGCAAGGCAGTTCCCGCAATGACTACCTCGGGGTCATCACGGAAAAACCTGATAAGCTCGGGAGCGAAGAAAAATACAGCCGTTCCGAAAGCTGTCATAAACAGTGTGGAGACCTTTATGCAGAAATGATATACCTTTTTGACCCGTCCGTACTGTCCTGCGCCGCTGTTAAAGCCGCAGACAGGCTGAAAGCCCTGACCGAAGCCGATTATCACCGAGCCGCCAAGCATGATTATCTTATTCACCACCGAAACTGCCGCAATAACAGCCGCCCCATAGACCACCGCCGCATGATTGAGGCAAACAGCGGCAACGCTCATTATCCCCTGTCTGAAAAGCGAAGGGGAACCGTATCTCAGAAGAGCCGAAAATATTTCCTTTGATGGCTTGAAGCATGACTTCAGATGAAGTCTGCCGCTCATTTTGCGAAGAATAAAAAATGCAGTTATCTGGCTAATCACCGTGGCAAGAGCCGCTCCCCGCACCCTCATTCCGAGCACCGAAATGAATATGGGGTCGAGGATAACATTCAGCACAGAGCCGCTTGCCATGCCTATCATGCCGTAAAAAGCGCTGCCCTGAAATCTCAGCTGATTATTCATGGTAAAGGACGCCATCTGAAAGGGAACGCCCACAAGAAGCACGGAAATATACTCAAGAGTGCTTTCCATAAGTATCTCGTCCGCACCAAGCATTATAGCCAGCTCTCTGTTGAAAACAAGTCCGAAAGCCGCGATAAGCGCACCTGTGATAAGTGAAAGCACAGCAGCAGTATCCCCCATCACCGCCGCAGAATGGGTATCCCCCGCTCCCAGCTTTCCCGAGATATAATTTCCCGAGCCGTGTCCATAGAAAAAGCCTAATGCCTGAATTATGTTCATAAGAGGCAGTGCAAGCCCCACAGCAGCCGTTGATACCGTATCAAGTCTGCCGACAAAATATGTGTCCGCCATGTTGTAAAAGGCGGTTATCATCATTGTTATGATAGTCGGGACGGCAAGCCTGCACACAAGAAGCTCCACAGGATCCTCGAGCATCTGCCGTCTTTTTTCCTCCGCTGATATCAAATCCGTTCTCTCCCTTTATCCTTACAAATATATATAAATTATACCACCTTTCGGCTTGCCGATAAACGTCAAAAGTATTAATTTAAAGCTAATAATTAAAAAGGAGCAGTCCCATTGAACGAACTGCCCCCAAAAATATCACATATCCTGCAGATCAGCCGCAGTGATATCATTTTCCAGATTATCCCTCGCAAGATCGTTGTCTATCGCAGAATAAACCGAGGAAATTGGCTTCTCTGCCCGCTTTTTTGAATAAGGCTCGGTGTGCCAGACCTTGAGGGAAGGAGCTTGAGTTCCCGCAATTATGGGATTCGCCCGCTCTTTTCCGCTTTTTGCCTTTCCCTGAAGCTCGGGAACGGGTGAAATATCGTTTCTTTGACGGTGTTCATCGCCGTCATATCGTCTCATGCCTTGCTTTGCCGTAATTATCCGCCTCTTTTCGGGAAAAATCGGCTGCAAATACAGCCGTGTATGAAGTATTTCCGAATATAAACATGATATTCCCCAAATGTATGCCCCGCAAAAAACATTTTTTTGCATATCTCTTGACTTTTTTGACGAATAAGGTTATTATATATAATGTGTAATAGTGTGCGAATATTTATGCACTAATAAAAATACTCCATGCGGAGAATATTTCCGAAAGGAACGTGATGTTAGGGTTGAACGATAAGCTCAAGCTTTACGGGTTTAATAACCTGACGAAAACTTTAAGCTTTAATATATATGATATCTGCTATGCAAAGAGCCAGAGGGAGCAGCAGGACTATATCAAGTATATCGACGAGCAGTATAATTCCGACCGTCTTACAAAGATACTCTGCGACGTTACCGAGGCTATCGGCGCTCATGTGCTGAACATCTCAAAGCAGGACTATGAGCCTCAGGGAGCGTCGGTGACTCTCCTTATCTCCGAGGAGCATATCTCTAAAGAAGATATGGACGAATCCTGCAATATGAGGGGCGTTCCCCAGAAGCAGGATATTGCAGGTCACTTAGACAAGAGCCATCTTACCGTTCACACCTATCCCGAATTTCACCCCGATAATGCCATAACCACATTCAGAGTGGATATAGACGTATCCACCTGCGGAGAGATCACACCTCTGAAATCTCTCGATTACCTTATCGGCAGCTTCGATTCGGACATCATTACAATAGATTACAGAGTGAGGGGCTTCACCCGTGACGAAAAGGGCAAAAAGCTCTTTATCGACCACGATATCACCTCGATACAGGACTATATCGCCAAGGAAACTCTTGAGAGATACGACGCTATCGACATCAACGTTTATCAGGCGAATATCTTCCACACAAAGATGATGATAAAGGAAATTTTCCTTCAGAATTACCTTTTCAACACCGATACCTATGAGCTTGCACCCAAGCGCAGGCTTGAGATAAACGACCTTTTAAGGCGTGAGATGATAGAAATATTCAGCGGAATGAATATATTCTGATTTTTCTGACCTTTTTGCGAACATTTGAATGGGGGTAATTACCTTGGATCAGAACAACGCTCCTATTTACGAAGCACTTAACAGATACAACGAAGCGAGAGTGGTTCCCTTTGACGTGCCGGGGCATAAGCACGGCAAGGGAAATCCGCTGCTCACCGAATTTCTGGGGCAGACCTGTATGAACGTGGATGTAAATTCCATGAAGCCCCTTGATAATCTCTGTCACCCCGTTTCGGTCATCAGAGACGCAGAACGGCTTGCCGCCGAGGCTTTCGGGGCAGGTCTCTGCTTTTTTATGGTAAACGGCACTACATCATCGGTGCAGTCCATGGTGCTTTCGGTCTGCAAGGAGGGGGATAAGATAATCATTCCCCGAAACGTCCACCGAAGCGCAATAAACGCCATGATAATAAGCGGCGTTAAGCCCGTTTACGTTAACCCCGGAGTAAACCGCAGACTGGGCATTCCCCTCGGCATGAGCGTTAAGGACGTGGAGAAGGCTATTCTCGAAAATCCCGACGCAAAGGCGGTTTTCGTGAATAACCCTACCTATTACGGCATATGCTCAGACCTTAAAAGCATTGTAAAGCTTGCTCATGCTCACGGCATGAAGGTGCTTGCGGACGAGGCTCACGGAACTCACCTTTATTTCGGAGAGAATATGCCCATATCGGCAATGGCTGCGGGAGCGGACATGGCTGCTGTTTCCATGCATAAAACAGGCGGCTCTCTCACTCAGAGCAGCTTTCTTCTTGTGGGTAAAAATGCAGGACTTACCGAGGGTCATGTAAGAGCCATAATCAATCTTACACAAACCACAAGCGGCTCCTATCTGCTGCTTTCCTCCCTTGATATTGCAAGAAAATATTACGCTACACAGGGAAAAGAGCTTTGCGCTCAGATAATCAAATCCGCAGAATATGCAAGAGCGGAAATAAACAAGATAGGCGGCTATTACGCATACTCGGACGAGCTTGTTAACGGAGACGACATCTTCGCATTTGACAAGACAAAGCTGTCGGTATACACAAGAGATATCGGTCTTGCGGGAATTGAGGTCTACGACCGCCTGCGGGATTCCTATGATATCCAGATGGAGCTGGGCGATATCGGAAATGTCCTTGCAATAATCTCCCCCGGTGACCGCTGGAAGGATATCGAGCGTCTTGTTTCCGCACTTTCGGAGATAAAAAGGCGCTTCGGAAGGGACAGCGCAGGACGAATCGACCATGAATACATCAATCCTCAGATAGTTCTCTCGCCCAAAGAGGCATTCTACGGCGAGCAGGAGGTGCTGCCCATTATGGAAAGCGCAGGACGGATATCCTGCGAGTTTGTAATGTGCTATCCCCCGGGAATACCCATAATCGCCCCGGGCGAGCTGCTCACCCCCGAAATCCTCGAGAACATCGACTATTCCAAGAAGCGGGGCTGCTTTATGACGGGAACCGAGGATATGAATATCGAAAAAATCAGAGTTATCAGGCAGGACTGATAGAAAGGCGGAGTATTTTATGGAGCTGTGGTTCAGCGAATATCATTCAAAGGGCGCAAAAATGTCGATCAGAATAGATAAGCAGCTTTACAGCGGACAGAGCGAATTTCAGAGAATAGACGTCTTTGACAGTCCCGAGTTCGGCAGATTCCTCACTCTTGACGGACTGATGATGCTTACGGAAAAGGACGAATTTATGTACCATGAGATGATAACTCATGTGGCAATGGCTTCAAATCCCGATATAAAAAGAATACTCGTCATCGGTGCGGGAGACGG
>JAGBFZ010000172.1 GCA_018110855.1 Oscillospiraceae bacterium | reverse complement strand
CGCCCTTGATGTGAGGTCCCTGCTTTTCGTGGGGCGAGACAACTGCCGCTCCCGAAGCTGTACAGGTCCATTGAGCAGTGGGCGTTCTCACTCCGCCGTAGGACAGAGGAAATCTGAACTGCCTTTCCGCCGAGCAGAAATGAGATGATGTTACTGCAACAACATTACCGCCGATGCCGCTGTCGGTCATAAGAGACGCAAGCAGCAGGCTCTCCGCCATGGTGGAGCAGGCTCCGTAAACACAGAGAAGCTGAATTTCAAGGTCTCTGAGTCCATATGATGTAGTTGTACATTGATTTATAAGGTCTCCCGCAAACATATAGTTTACATCGTCCTTGGTGATATTTCCCTTTTCAAGTGCTTTGAGTACTGTGAGCCTCAGAAGCTCGCTCTCTGCCTTTTCCCATGAATCCTGCCCGAAATGGGTGTCCTGATATATTTGATCAAAGTGCCTGTGCAGAGGTCCGTCACCCTCCTTCTTTCCGACTATTGCCGCATAGCTGCGGATAGTGGGGGGCGAGTCCATTTTAAACGTGTTCCGTGAAATTCTCTGAGCCATGTAATAACCGCCTTTCCGATGTTTGACTCTGTTTGTAATATTTCACACGAATAAAAAAATATACATCTAAGCCTTTAAATTACAATATTTATAAATAATTAATCATTTTATTCCTGAATTATGGTAAAATAAAGATATATTCTTGTTATTGGAGCTGATATAATGGATTTTGATTCTTTGCTTGCCAAGATCGACGATGCCGTATGGGGAGTCCCGCTTATCGTACTTATACTTGCGGCAGGTCTCCTGCTTTCGGTGAGAACGGGATTTATTCAGGTTAGACATCTGCCGAGAGCGCTGAGATATCTATTTAAAGAGGAGGACGGCGGTCACGGCGAGGTCTCGGGCTTTGCTTCGCTCTGCACTGCTCTTTCCACTACCATCGGAACAGGAAATATCGTTGGAGTGGCTACGGCTGTGGGTATTCTTGCAGGAGGTCCCGGAGCGCTTTTCTGGATGTGGATAGCCGCATTCTTTGGTATGGCAACGAAGTATTCCGAGGGTTTTCTGGCAGTTAAATACCGCACCATTGACGAGGAAGGGCACGTTCTGGGCGGTCCCTTCTATTACATAGAAAACGGAATGGGAAAAAAATGGAAGTGGCTTGCGAAGATCTTTGCATTCTTCGGTGCCTGCGTTGGTCTGATGGGAATCGGAACATTTTCTCAGGTAAACGGCATTTCCTCAGCGGTAACGGGATTTTTTGACCCTAACTGCGAAAAGACCGTTACCATTCTCGGAAACACTTATTCAATAGTAACTGTCATCACAGGCGTTATGATCGCACTTCTTGCGGGACTTGTTATCATCGGCGGAATCAAGCGCATAAGCAATGTTTCGCAGGTTGTGGTTCCCTTTATGGCAATACTCTATATCGTTGCTGTTGTTACTCTGCTTATATGCAACATTACAAAAATTCCCGCAGCTCTTGCTGAGATAATTCGCGGGGCATTCGGTCTCAGAGCTGCTTCGGGAGGAATACTCGCTTCAATGCTTATTTCAATGAGAAGCGGCGTTGCGAGAGGTATTTTCTCCAATGAATCGGGTCTCGGCTCTGCGCCCATTGCGGCGGCTGCTGCAAAGACAAAGGAGCCTGTCCGTCAGGGACTTATTTCCATGACGGGAACCTTTATCGACACAATCGTTATCTGCACAATGACAGGTCTTTCCATTATTATGATGGGCTCATGGGCAGACGAGAGCCTTCAGGGCGTTCAGGTCACAACAGACGCATTCCGGAAGGGTCTTTATTTCCTGCCCTCACAGGCGGCTTCCCTTATTCTGATGATATGCCTTGTTTTCTTTGCCTTCACCACCATTCTCGGCTGGAATTACTACGGCGAGCGCTGCCTTGAGTATCTCAGCGGAAAGAACAAGGCTGCGGTCATGATTTACCGTATACTCTATATTGCTGCGGTTTTCATCGGTCCTTACATGACGGTATCTGCTGTATGGACAATTGCGGATATTTTCAATGGTCTTATGGCATTCCCAAACATCATTGCTCTGTTTGCCCTGAGCGGGGTTGTT
>JAGBFZ010000171.1 GCA_018110855.1 Oscillospiraceae bacterium | reverse complement strand
TTTATGACTGGAACGCCGCAACTGCCGATGCATCCTCATCCGCTACATATGACAGCTGCCTTGAGAATATCCGAGACAGCATCAACGCCGATCATGAGGTCGTATTAATGCATGATTCTCTCGAACTTACTCCCGAATATCTTCAGGATGTTATCGACTATATCAGGGGAGCGGGCTATTCCTTTGAAACTCTGGAAACTGCTGACGAGGTAAGGTTCTGATATTAGAGAAAGATTAAAGACAGGTTAAATTTTAGCACTCCCGCTCTGTGAGTGCTAAAATTTACTGTGTTGTCACTATTTTGACACAATATTGACATATAAGGCGTATATACTATTAGTTGTGGAAAAAGAAAAGAGCCTGTCAGGGAAATCTGACAGACTCCTGTATCGCCATCGGACGATATGATATTGGTGGAGATGACGGGAATCGAACCCGTGTCCGAAAACCGATCCACACGACTTTCTACGAGCATAGTCTGTTATTGACATTCCCTCACATAAGCGCAAACAGACACGCGCTTATGCTCAGTAGCCTGCAATACATCATGCAGACGCAGGCACTTCTGCATGACGTTCACCGCTGATCGGCGCCTGTTCCGAGACCGCGGTACTTCTCAGACAGACGAGCAGCAATTAAGCAGCTGCTAATTCAAAATTATCGTTGTCGTCTAATTTTAAAACGTGTGCGGGTTAAAGAGATCAGCACAATCCTCTGCTCGCTTATCATGCTTCAAAGTCCCCGTCGAAACCTTTACATCCCCGTGATCTGAAGCAAAATTACCTGTTCTTTTCCTTGATTGCTCTGTCGATGTCACGCTTAGCAGCCTCGGCAGCCATAGCGTCACGCTTGTCATGGAGCTTCTTGCCCTTGCACAGACCCACCTGCACCTTAACTCTTGAACCCTTGAAATAAAGGGAAATGGGGATAAGAGTCAGCCCCTCCTGCTTAACAGTGCCAAAAAGCTTGTTTATCTCCTTTTTGTGCAGCAGAAGCCGTCTGACCCTCATGGGATCACGATTGAAGATATTGCCGTGGTCATAGGGAGATATGTGCATACCCTTTACCCAAAGCTCGCCGTCCTCAATGGTGCACCATGAATCCTTGAGATTCACGCCGCCCTGACGGATAGCCTTGACCTCGGTGCCGACAAGCTCAATGCCTGCTTCGTAGCTTTCAAGTATGAAATAATCGTGCCTTGCCTTTCGGTTTTCTGCTATGGTCTTAAAACCGCTTTTATCTGCGGGCATATCAACACGTCCTTTCCATACAAATGCTGCAACAAATAATATAACATATCCGCAGGCAATTGTCAAGGGTTTTATACTTAATTTTTTTCGCAGAATCCGACAAATTCGTTATTATAAAAACATCTGAAAGGAAGATGATATTATGAATATGCAGAAACTTACCAAAAAAACCATCGAAGCGATTCAGGCGGCACAGGACACCGCTTTGAATTACGGCAACACAAACGTTGACCAGCCTCATCTGCTCTATGCCCTGCTTATGCAGGAAAACGGACTTATTCCTCAGCTGGTAAAAAAGCTCGGAAAGGATCCGAACGTTATCGCAGGCAGCATTGAACGAATTATCGGGAAGATACCCAAGGTATCGGGAAGCGGAAGGGATATGAACACAGTTTACATCTCCCAGTCTCTCGACAGGCTCCTTAATGCTTCCGAGGCAATTGCCAAAAGCATGGGAGACGAGTATGTTTCCGTTGAGCATATCATGCTGTCCTATTTTGACAATGCGGACAAGGACATCAAGCAGCTTTTCACCGATTTCGCCCTTGACAAGGACGGCTTCCTGAAAGCATTGCAGGAGGTCAGGGGAAATCAGCGTGTGACTACCGATTCTCCCGAGGATACCTATGATGTGCTGAAAAAGTACGGTCAGGACCTTGTGGAGCTTGCCCGTCAGAACAAGCTGGACCCTGTTATCGGCAGAGACAGTGAGATCCGTAATTCTATCCGTATACTTTCCCGAAAGAGCAAGAATAATCCTGTTCTTATCGGTGAACCGGGCGTTGGTAAGACAGCCATTGCCGAGGGACTTGCCCAGCGAATCGTAAGAGGAGATGTTCCCGATAATCTTAAGGACAGAAAGATTTTCTCACTTGATATGGGTTCTCTTATTTCGGGAGCTAAATTCAGAGGAGAGTTTGAGGAGCGTTTAAAGGCTGTTCTGAATGAGGTAAAGAAATCCGACGGAAAGATCATTCTGTTCATAGATGAGCTTCATACCATTGTGGGCGCTGGAAAGACCGACGGCGCAATGGACGCAGGCAACCTTTTAAAGCCCATGCTTGCAAGAGGCGAGCTGCATTGTATCGGTGCAACCACTCTTAACGAGTACAGGCAGTATATCGAAAAGGATCCCGCTCTTGCAAGACGTTTCCAGCCTGTTC